>JAOAPQ010000502.1 GCA_025462965.1 Bryobacterales bacterium | reverse complement strand
CGGCGTTCGCATCCACATGCTCCGTCTCGATATCGCGCTTGAGTTGTTGCGTGTCGGCCCAGACTTCATACTGCGGCCGGATGAGCATGTAGGCGAGTACGCCCACCGCAAGCAGAGCCGCAAACCCCGCTGCCGCCAGCTTGCCGAGGGCCGAAACAACCGGCCGTGCCGGCTTCGGCTTTACGGTCCGCCGCGTGGCGTCGTCAAGGGGAATGGTGCGCCGCGTCGCCTGCACTGCTTCCGCCTGCACCGCTTCACCCTTCAGAAACCTCTGCAGATCGGCATGCGCCGCCACCGCCGTCGGGAACCGCTGTTCCAGATCGCGCGCCAGCATCTTGAAGATCACCTTCGAAAGCGGCGCCGGACACGACGCCGGCAGTGGATCGGGCGGCTCCTCCGAACGGATGCGGCGCTCCAGCCGCTCCGGCGTCTCACCTTCGAACGGCAGCCGGCCCGCAACCATCTGGTACAGCATCACGCCGACGCTCCACAGATCGGAGTTCGAATCCATGCTCCCTGAATCCAGTCGCTCCGGCGAGCAGTACGCAATGCTTCCGAAAAGGCCGGCCGTGTAATCGCGCGTTCGCGAAAGCGCCTTCGCCACCCCGAAATCCATCACTCGGATCTGACCGCGGCTGTCGATCCGCACGTTCTTCGGCTTCAGATCTCCGTGGATCACGCCGCTCAGGTGCCGGCCGTCGATCTCCGTCTCGAACGCCCGCAGGTTCTCCAGCATCTCGCAGAGCTCAAGCGCAGTCACCGCCGCACGGCCCGGCGGCAGCGGGCCTTTCTCCAGAGCCGTCGAAAGATCCTCGCCGTCGATGTACTCCATCTCGATCGCAAGATCGTTTTCGAGTGCGCCATACCAGTGCACCTTCGTCACGCGGCGGTCCACCGAGGAAAGCCGCTTCTCGAGCTCCGCGCCCAGCCGCTCTGCGGCGATTTTCTCTTCACCCTCCGCGCCCGGATTCCGGCGTACGCGCTTCACCGCCACGTCGCGCCGTTCACGTTCATTGCGCGCGAAGTACACCTCGCCCATGGCTCCGCTGCCCAGGTAATGAAGAATTCGGTACGGTCCCCAAAGATCGCCCGGGTTCACGGCTTCACCACCTTGTACGGCCGCTTCACCGCGGAGACTATATTCTGCGAAAGCAGCGTCGGCTGCGGCGGCGCCGCCAGCCACAAAGGCTCCGCGCCGTTCGGTCCAATGGCATTTCCGGATACCCGCATCGCCCCGCTCGAAAGCCACTCGATTCCCGGATTGTTGCCCGCGATGAAGTTGTTCTCGATCAGGGGCGATGCTGTGTCGCGCACCAGTACGCCCGCCCCCGCGTTATCCGTAATCCGCGACCCGCGCAGAGCTCCGTTCGACTCGCCCGAAAACTCGACGCCCGGGCCCTTCACTCTCGTCACCCGCATGCGGTCGATCTCGACATTCGAGTTCCGGACGTTGATACCCGCTTCGCCCTCCACTTCGAAACCTTCCAGAGAAACGTCCCGAATCCCGTCGGCGAAGATGCCGCCTGTTACCGTGCTTTCACCCGTCCCCACAATATGCGTGCCGTTCCGTAAGACCAGGCGGTCGATATAATGGCCCGGCGCCAGTTGGATCGTATCGCCGCTGTTCGCGTGTTGGATGGCTTCCTGTATGGAGAAGAACTCGCCCCCTTGGAGTGCCACGCGGAGCGTCCTGGGCGTCGCGGGAACGGGCGCCGGCGCGCGGAGCAGGAAGTAGGCGCCGCCCGCCGCTAACCCGAGCAGCGCGCCCAGCAGCAGCCAACCCGCGGCAAGCGGCCGGCGCTTCTCCGTTGCGGCGGGAAGCGGATCGGCCGCCCGAGGCGCGGGTTTGCTGAAATCTTCCCCTTCCACCAGCACCACCGACACATTGTCCTTGCCGTCCGCGACCGCTTCTTTCACCAGCTTCTGAACGGCTGTTTTACAATCGCCCGCGTTCTCTTCCACCAGCTGCAGAATCCGGCGCGAAGGCAGCACATCGCTCAAGCCATCGCTGCAAAGGAGCAGAGCGCTGTCCGAAGGAAACTGCACCTTCCGGACATCAATGAACTCGGCGTCGTCGGGCGTGCGGGCCGCCGACCCCACGTCCCGGTAAACTTCGTTGCGGCGCGGATGTTTCATCGCCGCTTCCTCGCTCAACTCGCCGGCATCCTCCCGTTCGCCCACCGGCGAATGGTCCTTTGTGATCTTCTCGATCTTGCCCCCGCGCACGAAATACAGTCGCGAATCCCCGACGTGGCCGATAGTCGCCACGCCATCTTCCACCACGGCGACGGTGAGCACGCACGCCATCCCGCGCCACTCCGGGTTACCGGTGGCAGCTTCATATATGGCGTTGTTCGCCAGCGCGATCGCCTCGCGCACACGCAGATCCGCGCTATCAGTCGGCCGTTCCAGCCGCGCGCGCAAGGTCTTGACCGCGATCTCGGCCGCCTCTTCACCGGCCGCCTGTCCGCCCATACCGTCCACGACCATATAGATCCCGCGCTCGTCGTCGATGTGAAAGCGGTCTTCGTTGTTGCCGCGCACGTTGCCCTGATCGGTCAACCCGGCGGAGAAGCGTCGAGGCACGGCAGTCAGCTTCGATTCAGCACGATAAGTGCCAGCGCGAACGCCAGCAAGGCGCCCACGAAGATATGGCTCATATGGAAGACGGCCGTCATCGTTTGGCCGCCCGGAACTGCAGCTCCAGCACGCCGGCCAGGCCGATCTTCGCCTTCGCCGGCAGGGGCACTTCGATATTTTTGTCCTGCTCCTCCCCGCTGGCGCGCTCGATGGAAGACGGAATCCGGCGCCCATCCACCGTTGTCCCGTACGTGCTCAGGTCCTTGATGAAGAATTTACCCGTATCGCTATCGATCCGCAACTGGATATGCTCGCGTGAGATATCCTGTTTCGAGTGCAGCCGCAGATCGACCCAGCAATCCGTCGCGCCTCGGCCGATCTTGATCCGGTCCTTGGTCATCTCGTACGACTGGCTGCCGCGGTCGTCTTCATACTGGATAGTTGCGTATACGATGCCGCTGGGCTTGCGGTTCATTAGATTTGGACTGCGCACCGTTTCCGTCGTGGTGGTGGTAAGCCCGGAAATCTGGCGTCTGGTAATGCGAACCGTGTCCGTGCCCACGCGGTCGTCGGTATCGCTCGCGGGCGTTTCCAGAACCGCGAACTCGGATTGCACGATCAGCGGGTTCTCGGCCGCATCGTCATCGGTGTTCTCGTGAAACTCGATCACCCAGCCGTCGCCTATGGTTTCGTAGCGTTTGTGGTTCACGGCAAAACCAGGCAACCGCAGCTTCCGCTTGTTCAAGCCGGCGAGCTCTTCGTTCAGGGCGCGCGTCGCTTCCACCTTGGTCCGCTGCATAACCGGACCGAGACGGCGCAGTTCGCGGCTGTTCAGGTACACGTGGTAAACGCTGCGCACCACATTGCAGTAGCGCATTTCCAGAACTTCGGCGCGCATTTCTTCGAGAATCAGGTCGATGATCTCGGCCGGCGTGACAGGCGGATTTTCGGGGTTCATCGGCGCGTACAGTTTTTATTCTATGCAATATCGGTGAGGCGCCGAATGAACGATGGTTAATGCATAATGTCAAGTTCGCGTATGAATAACAGAACCAACGCAAAGATCGCCCTTGTTACGGGCGCCGGAAGCGGAATCGGGCGGGCTGTCAGCCTCGCCTTGCATTCGGCCGGATATTCGGTCGTACTGGCTGGACGCCGTACGGCTGAACTGGAGCGGACCGCCGCCGGACAGGCCGGCATGCTGCCGGTGCCCACGGATGTACGCGAACCCGAGAGCGTGCGCGCGCTGTTCGCGCGAACCCGCGCAGCGTTCGGGCGCCTCGACGTTCTCTTCAATAATGCCGGAATGAGCGCACCGTCGGTACCGATGGAAGACCTGACCTTCGAGCAATGGAACGCGGTCGTCGCGGTGAATCTCACCGGCCCGTTTCTCTGCGCTCAGGAAGCCATCCTTCTGATGAAGGCGCAGAGCCCGCAGGGTGGCCGCATCATCAATAACGGTTCGATCTCGGCGCACGCCCCGCGGCCCCACTCTGCGCCTTACACGGCGACGAAACACGCCATTACCGGGCTCACGAAATCCATTTCGCTCGATTGCCGAAAGTACAATATCGCCTGCGGCCAGATCGATATCGGCAACGCCGCGACGGAGATGACCGAGAGGATGACCAACGGCGTGCCTCAGGCCAACGGCTCCAGCATGGCGGAGCCACGGATGGACGTCCGCCACGTCGCCGATGCCGTCGTTTATATGGCCAACCTTCCGCTGGACGCCAATGTCCAGTTCATGACGGTGATGGCAACAACCATGCCCTTTGTCGGAAGAGGTTAAACATGGAAGCGCTGCTACCGGCCGGGCGAACCGTGGGCGTGATCGGTGCAGGCGTGATGGGCCAGACCATCTTACGCGGACTCATCGATCGCGGCCTCCTGGCCAGGGATAGCGCGTGGGCGGTAACGAAGACTCGGGCATCCGGCGAGAAGGTCGCCGGGGCCCTGGGCATTCGCGTCGCGCAGGATTACAACGCGCTGGTTGCCGACGCCGACATCCTGCTGCTCTGCGTGAAGCCCGCCCAGGCGGAGAAAGTGATGGCCGCGCTTCGCAACGCCGGCCTGCATCCGGAAACTCTGATAGTTTCCATTCTGGCCGGCGTCTCGATTGAGCGTCTGGAATCCCTGCTGGGCACGGAAAACCCCGTGGTGCGCGCGATGCCGAACACGCCCTGCGTGGTCGGCGAGGGCATGACGGTCATTTGCGGCGGCCGCGCGGCGACACCGGAGCATCTCACGCTCGCGCGCCACATTTTTTCTCCGGTGGGCAAATGCCTCACGGTGGAAGAGAGCTATTTCGACGCCATAACCGCCCTCAGCGGCAGCGGACCGGCTTACATGTATCTGATTCTGGAAGCCTTGGCTGACGCCGGCGTACGCGTGGGATTGCCTCGCGACCTCGCTCTCACCCTCGTCTCGCAAACCATGCTCGGCGCGGCCCGAATGGTGCAGCAGACCGGCCGCCATCCCGCGGCGTTGCGCGACGACGTCACCACGCCCGCCGGGTGTACGATCAGCGGATTGCTGATGCTGGAAGATGGCAAAATCCGCTCCGTGCTGGCTCGCGCAGTGGAGGAAGCCACCCGCACCGTCGCGCAGGTGGGACGGGCGAAGTAGCTTATCTTCAGTGTTTTGCTACGATTAAAATTCAAAGAATGTTACGATTCGAAACCGCCGGCGAATCTCACGGCGAATGCCTGATCGCCACGCTGACGGGCCTGCCTGCCGGTATTCCCATTGATCTGAGCCGGATCGACCGCGAGCTATGGCGCCGCCAGCAGGGTTACGGCCGCGGCGGGCGCATGAAAATTGAAACCGACCGCGCCGAAATCGTCGCCGGCGTGCGCCACTCGAAAACCATCGGCTCTCCGGTAGGCATCATCATCCGCAATAAGGATTGGCAGAACTGGACCGAAGCGCTGCCCGTGGAAGACTTCGAAGCGAGCGCCGAAAAGTTCAAGCGGGTCACCCGGCCCCGGCCCGGCCATGCCGATCTCGCGGGAGCGATCAAGTACAACTTCCACGATGCCCGCTACATCCTGGAGCGCGCCAGCGCGCGCGAAACCACCGCGCGGGTCGCCGTGGGCGCTGTGGCAAAAGCATTGCTACGGCCATTCGGGATCAGTGTGCTAAGCCACGTAATCGCGGTCGGGTCGTGCCGCCTCGAGCGCTCGGCGTCATGGGAAGAGATCGAGGAGTTGAGCGGCCGCGATGAAGTGCTGCTCGGGTGCGTCGATGCCGAAACGGAAGCGCGCATGAAGGAAGTGGTGGACGTCGCCTATCGCACGGGCGATACCGTCGGCGGCGTGTTCGAGGTAGTGGCGCATGGTGTTCCGATCGGCTTAGGGTCGCACGTAACCTGGGACACCAGGCTCGATGGACGTCTCGCGCAGGCGATCGTCTCGATGCAGGCCGTGAAGGGCGTCGAGGTGGGCTTCGCCGAAGAAGGCGCTGCCAGCTACGGCTCCAAAGTGCAGGACACCATCCACTATGAGAAGGAGGAGCGGCGATTCTTCAGGGGCGACAATCGGGCTGGCGGCATCGAAGGCGGAATGACCAACGGGCAGGATATACGCGTCCGCGGCATGCTGAAGCCCATCTCGACACTGCGGCGACCGCTCGAATCGGTGGACCTGGATACGCGCGAGCCCGCGAAGGCCGCGTACGAGCGTTCCGACGTGTGCGTGGTTCCTGCGGCCGGCGTCATTGGGGAAGCGATGGTCGCCATCGTGCTCGCGAGCGCGTTCCTCGAGAAGTTCGGCGGCGACTCCCTATGCGAAACGCAGCGCAATTTCGAAGGCTACCAGCGGCAGGTGACTGAGTACTAGCAAGATGGTGTACAGGATAGTGAAATACGGCGACCCGGTTCTGGAGCGCGAGGGCGATAACATCACCGAGTTCGATACGCCCGAATTGCACCAGCTCATCGAAGACATGTTCGAGACCATGTATCACGCGAAAGGCGTGGGGCTCGCCGCGCCGCAGGTGGGTCTCAGCCAGAAGCTTACCGTTATCGATTGTTCGGGCGGTGAAGGCGAGCCCGAGCAGATCGTCTTGATTAACCCGGAAATTATCCACACCGAGGGCAAGCAGGTGGGGGAAGAAGGCTGCCTCAGCATTCCCGGCTTCCGCGAGGAAGTGAAGCGCGCGAAGAAAGCCACTGTACGAGCCCAGAATGCCAACGGCGATTTCTTCGAGGTCACCGGCGAGGATCTGCTGGCGCGCGCCATGCAGCATGAGATCGACCACCTCTACGGGAAGCTGTTTCTCAGCCATGTCAGCGCGCTGAAGCGCGACGTGATCAAGCGCAAGATCC
>JAOAPQ010000482.1 GCA_025462965.1 Bryobacterales bacterium | reverse complement strand
CACTCAGGCTCGCCGGGGTCGACCAGTCGCCTTTCCACACGCCGCTCGTTAAAGGCTGGGTTGGATGAACCTCGCGCGCCCACTTGAAAACCTGCGGCATCAATTCCAGCACCAGGTCGGCCTTATTAGCCGGTTCCAGCTTCCCGTAACTCGATCCGTTCGGGTTGTCCGGCTCGTTCCAAAGATCCCAGGCCAATATTCGCTGATCCCCGGCGAAAGCGCCGATCACGCCCTTTACGTAAGCTTCCAGCCGTGGGTACTGTGCGGGATCCTTCAACGCGTCCAATCCCGGACTCTGCACCCACCCGGAGTTGTGGACACCGGGCTTTGGCGCGCGCTGCTTACCGGCCTTGGGAAATGGATCCCAGCACGAATCGAACAGCACGAAGACCGGTTTGATTCCGTGTTTCTCGGAGATGCGCAAAAATCGATCGATGCGTTTGCGAAACCCCGGCGCATCCTGCTGCCAAAGGAGGTCGTGCAGAAAGACCCGCATCGTATTCATCCCCAATGATTCCGCCCATCCCAGCTCCAGATCGATGCGCTGCGGGTCGAAGGTATCCGCCTGCCACATCTCCAGTTGGTTGATTGCTGTCGCGGGTATGTAGTTGCTGCCCACCAGCCACGGCTCCGCCGCATACCAATCGGTCGCGGTTCTCTCCGGCCAGCGCTGTGTCTGCGCGGGGGCTGTGCTCAGAAACAGAAAAACCGCGGCGGAGAGAATTCTCTTCATCAATCAATTCTACATTCGGCTTTTCAAACGATCCAGAAAATGGAAGAGCGCCACGCCCACTACGGCGTTCAGGAACCCGAGAATCATGGCCTGCTTGACATCGAAGATCGTGGGCAAGTGTAGAAGCGCGCGTTCGAGAACCCACAACAGGAACTGATCGAACCAGAAGAACGCGAAGTTCACAATAAGCCGGATCAGCGGGTGCTCGACATCGATCCTGAGCGCGATGGAAGCCGCCAGATAGCCCACAAGCGTGCGGCAAATCCCGAACATGCCGAGCGGATTGCGCGACAACGAATCCTCCGCGAGCCCAAGCAGCATGCCGATCATCATGCCGCCCATCTGCGAGCGCCGCATCATGGCGAAGTAGATCGTCACCAGCAATGGAATTTCGAGATAAGAGAGAAATTTGAAGTACAGCGGAACGTAAAGCTGAAACAGGATCGCGAGAAGCGGAACCAGCACCAGCACCCAGGCGCGGAAGTGCGAGATGCGGGTTTCGCGCTGGTTGCCCAGCAATATACGGTCGCTGCTTTCGTAGGGCATCAGAATGGCGGAGGCGTCGTCTCCGCCGGGGGCACTGTATTCAGCCTGGGCGCCGGACGGGAAGCCGGCGGCTTGGATTCCGTTGGAGAGGATGGCGGCGCCGGAGCCGGCTTTGGCTTCAGGTTGAAGTCGGGCGGCAGTGAGCCGGGCAGGCCTTCTCCAAACTTGTGGCCCTGCGCGTCGCCGATATCCTTATAACGCTGCCGCAAACGATCGGCATCGGTGGTGTACGGTTTCGCCGGCGCTTCGGGATTTCCTGCTCCGCTAACCCCGGACTTGTTCGCCGGCCCCGCCGGAACCTGCGGTCCCAGGTAAATTTCACGGGCGGGCAGAGCCATCTCCGGAATCTGTTCATGCACGCCTCGCAAAACGATCAGCACTTCCTCAGGGCCGTTGCGCAGGCCGCTCGGATCGAGCGCGATCTGCTTAAAGTTGTTGCCGGGCGAAGCGGACGTCACCTTCCCCGCCGGCATGCCTTGCGGGAAGATGCGGTCCTCGCCATCGGTGTAGAACATCTCGCCCTGTTCCACCTTCTCTTCGTTCTGGATGTAATCCACCTGGCACTTGCCATGGCCCAGGCCTTTCAAAATACCGCGCACGCGGGTCTTCTGCGAAATCACCCCGGCCGCGAAGCCCGGATCATCCACCATCAGCACCTGCGAAGCCGTCGGGTAAGCGGCCAGCACTTTGCCCACGATGCCATCGGGCGTGACCACGCCCATCCCTTTTTCCACGCCGGAAGCCGACCCGCGGTCCACGAAGGTAACCTTGTTCGTCGCTCCGGAACCTGTGCCGATAATGCGCGCCGCGATCATCTTCGAAGGACTGCGCGCCTCAAACTGTCCGAGCGCCTTCACGCGATCCGCCATGGAGAGTTCGTTGCGCAGGAACTGGTTCTCCATCTTGAGCGAATCGAGCTGCGCCTGCATCTTTTGATTCTGCTCACGCACGTCGCGCAAGGAAACATAGCTTCCGAAGAATCCCGCGACGGAGCTGCGGCTGTCTTCCACCACCTGGGCCAGCGGCGTAACCGCGGTCACCGCCCAGATGCGGATGATGCGGACGTCGTTGTTGTTCTTGACCTGATAAGCCAGCAGCACGATCTGCGCGAAGATCACGAAGAGAAGGACCGTGATATTGCGGTAGCGGCTGAAGAGGGATTCCACGGGAAACTCGCTAATCGATTGAAATTTTGCGCAATAACTTGAAGTCGCTGAGCATGCGCCCTGTACCGAGCACGACCGATGCCAGCGGATCGTCCGCGATCGAAACCGGCAGTCCCGTTTCCTCGCGAATGCGCCGGTCGAGATTTTTCAACATAGCTCCGCCGCCCGTAAGTACGATACCGCGGTCGCTGATATCCGCGCTCAGCTCGGGAGGTGTACGCTCCAGCGCGACCCGAATCGCGTTCACAATGGTTGCCACGCTGTCGGAAAGCGCTTCGCGGATCTCGCCATCCTCGATCGTGATGGTCTTCGGCACGCCTTCGATTAGGTTGCGGCCCTTGATCTCCATGGTGATCGGTTTATCCAACGGGAACGCGGAGCCCAGTTCGATTTTGATCGCTTCCGCTGTCCGCTCGCCGATCAGGAGATTGTACTTGCGTTTCAGGAACTGCATCACGGCATCGTCCATTTCGTTGCCGGCCACGCGCACGGAGCGCGAGTAGACGATGCCTGAAAGCGAGATCACCGCGACGTCGGTGGTGCCGCCGCCGATATCCACCACCATGTTTCCCGAAGGTTCCGTGATCGGCAATCCCGCGCCGATCGCCGCGACCATCGCCTGTTCCACCAGATGTACTTCGCTCGCCTTGGCGCGGTACGCGGAATCCATGACCGCCCGCTTTTCCACCTGCGTAATCTCCGAGGGAACGCCGATCACAATCCGCGGATGCACTAGCATCTTGCGGTTGTGCGCCTTCTGGATGAAGTAATTCAGCATCTTCTCGGTGACTTTGAAGTCAGCGATTACGCCGTCCTTCATCGGCTTGATGGCGACGATATTGCCCGGCGTGCGGCCGAGCATCTCCTTCGCTTCTTTTCCCACCGCTTCCACTTCGCCCGTGTTCTTATTCAGCGCGACAATAGAAGGTTCGTTAACGACAATACCTTTTCCTTTGGCGTAAACGAGGGTATTGGCCGTCCCCAAATCGATGGCGAGGTCCGATGAGAACAGGCTGAATAGAGAGCGAAGATTCATGTATGAGGTTCAAACCAAAGGAGTAAGCTGGGCGCAACGAAATCTAATGCTAACACAGGTATGATGACAATCATCGATGAGGATTACTACAACACGGACGGCAACGGCATG
>JAOAPQ010000435.1 GCA_025462965.1 Bryobacterales bacterium | reverse complement strand
TATCCCTGATGGGCGGGCAGCCGGCGAAGGTTCGCTGCCGGACCTGTTACAACGACCACGATTACCGGCGTGAGCAGGCCCCGCCGCCCAAGGTGGATGCCCGCAAGGCGGCTCTGTTCCAGGAGGTGCTCGCGACACTGCCACCACCCGGGGGCGGGCCGGAGGAAGTACCTGTGGCCGGACAGCCGGAGAAGGCCAAGGCAAAAGCGAAAGCCAAAGGACGCAAGTAAGGCTGGCGCATTCTCTGGAATTTAGCGGTTCCCGAAAATTTTCGTGAGCCACTTTCGTCCTCATATTGCGCGTATCGATCAGGGGGAAATATCAGGAGGAAATATCCGCAAACATGATCGCTACGGCATTTGGCACCTGCTATCGCAAGCAAGACCCTTTCTAATACCGTCACCTTTGGCACCGCCATGGTGACTGTTCTGCTCACCGGGAAGGATACCGGCGGAGCCTTCGCGGTCGTTGAATCCGTCATGCGACCCGGCACCGAGCCGCCATATCACATCCACGAGCGCGAGGACGAGACGTTCTACATCATGGAAGGTCATTTCAGCGTAATGGTCGATGGCGTCGTTCACGAATGCCGCGCCGGTCAGACGATCTTCCTGCCGCGCGGAATCCCTCATACGTTCCGCGTGCGTTCCGAGATCGCAAGAGGGCTCGCGATCGTCACTCCCGCCGGATTCGAGAAGTATTTCCAGGCGATCGGGAAGCCGGCTACGACACTGGAAGTACCGTCGGCCGGAAGCGTGGTGCCCGATTACTTCGAGATTGCAGGACGCGCGGCGGGCGAGCGTGGTGTCAGGTTAGCGCCTGAGCAGCCAGAATTCTGATGGCTGCGCGGCCTACTGTGTATCCTTCAGCATAACGACGTCGCTGGTGGTAAGGCCTCGCGAGTAGGCCAGGCGGCCGTCGGGGGACCAATCGAATGAATAGATCTGGCCCCATTCGAAAGTGGTGAGTTGCCTGCTGCTGCCGCCATCCAGAGGCTGAAGCCGAAGGTTGGCGGCTCCGCTTGCGTTGTCAATGTAGGTGATGGCCTTGCCATCGGAAGTCCAACGAAGCGTTGTGTCGGGGGAGACGGAATGCGGAATGTCGAAGATGCGAATGGGCTGGCCGCCTTCCTGCGTAAAGACGGCGATCTGCCATCGGGGCTTGGCGGCATCGGCGCTATACCAACAAGTGATCAGCCCGTTCTTGCGGGAAACCGCAGGCCGTGTAGTCAGCATATTGGACAGTTGAACAGGCTCACCGCCGGCGGCGGGAACCTTCCAAATGCTCCATTTGGCTTCCCCGCCCGTGTGATGGTACACCACCCACTTTCCATCGGGCGTAATCTCGGGCCAGTTGCTGTCCTGCTTGCCGAAAGTGAGTTGCTGCCAGCCGCCGCCATCCAGGTTCATGCGCCAGATGTTCCAGTTTCCGGAACGGTTGGAGTGGAACAGGACGAACCCGTCGGTGGGCGAGACATCGGGCGCGTAATGCCGGCCCAGTCCGCCGGTCAACTGCCGCTGGCCGCTGCCATCCGCATTCATCATCCAGAGTTCCGCGGAGCCGCTGGCATCGGAAGCGTAGACGATTCCCCCTTGCGGCGACCACTTCAGATCGAAGTAACGTCCGGAACCGGGGGTCACCTGAACGCCCATGGCCGGTTCGCCGGGCTTGGCAACATAAACATTCGTCAGCGTCTGAACCTGGACGGAAACCATGTGCGCGGCATCCGAGGTGGCCGTCAGACCCGTGTAATCCGCCAGGTCGTTGTTGATCTGGCGGGCCGGTCCCGATGGATACGGCAGATACCAGATGTGTTGGAAAGAAGCGTCCTTTTCCTGCCCGATCACCGCGACAGCCTTGTCGTTGGCCAGCCACGCGGCCTGTTCGACAAACTGCCACCGCCGCGCGCGCAAGCCGCGGACGTTCCCATTGGCGACGTCGACGGATTCAACGCTGACGTAGTAGCCCTGCGCATCCGATCCTTCGACGGCGCACAAGATGCGCTTGCCGTCGTGCGACCACGCGGGCGTGGAAGGCCACGAGAAACGGTCGGGGTACATGCGGGTGGCGAGCAGCCTCTCGCCCGATCCATCGGCGTTCACAACGAACAGGTCGTCACGACGCCGGGCGGGGTTGGCCCGAATGGACGCAATGCGGGCGCCATCGGGTGACAGGCTTACCGGTCCCGCGATATCTCTCGCGAGTTCCTTAAGCGACCCGCCCAGCACGGGCACCTGATAAAGAATCGCGTGGCCGGTATCGTTGTGACGCACGGCGACGAAGCTGACCGAGCCTCCATCCGCCGCGAAGGCGATCCGGGTGAGCGAAGCGTCCATGGGCGGCGTGATGCGCACGGCGTTCGCGGAATTCGTCTGGCGCAGCCACAGCGCCTCCCTGCCGCGGTCATTTGCGCCGTAGGCGACATACTTGCCGTCGGAGGAGATCGCGGCGTGGGTCGCGACCCCATTCGTGGTGAGCTTGGTGAGGGCGAAGTCCTGGAAGGGGGGAGTCTGCGGGCGCAAGAGCAGAAAGCCAAGCCATGCCACCGCCAATAACCCGACGGTCGCAACGGCGGCCACAATGCCCCTTTTCGAAAGAACGCGGCGTTTTGCAGGCATCGGGCCGACCGGCGCAGGGAAGCGGGCGTCCTGCCGGAGCCCATCGAAGCGCGGCTGAACGCCGGCCCAAAGGACCCACCAGTCATGGGACTTGTGGGCCCGCTCAAGTTGGTGCAGGCATTCTTTCCGATTACCCAACGCGAGTTCCGCGACAGCCAGATGATAGCCAGATATGTAGCGACCCTTCGCGAGCGTTTTCAGTTCACCGAGAATTTTCCGGGCTCCGTCCTGGTCTCCGGAATCCGCCAGCGTGCAGGCAAGTGCGCTGAGGGCTGAGGATCCACGGCCGGAGAGTTCCACCGCGGAGCGCGCATATTCGACGGCCACCTCCACCTCACGCCGCTCCAGATGACAGAGCGCCCGGATTTCATTCACGTGCGCGCTTTGCGACTCACTGGGGCGAAGACGATCCAGCAGTTCAAGCGCCCGGCCGTATTCTCGCGCGTTATAAAGGCACAGGGCATGGACCGAAGCGAACAGAGGGCACTCGGGATCGGTTTCCCGTGCGCGCTCGAGAGCGGCGGCGGCCTGCTCATGCCGACCGAGGCTGGAGTGGAGCATACCGAGCCACTGGTGCGCGCGGCCCAAATTCGCGTTGAGGTGGATGGCCCGCTTCAACTGGTATTCCGCGGCGCTGGAATCGCGCTCATATGCCCAAAGCGCGCATCCTAGCGATGCATGGCCTTCAGCGAGAGATGGATCGAGCTCGACAGCCTTGCCGGCGTAGAACCTGGCGGCGGCGAACGATTCGGACGCGGGCATGCCTCCCCTCATCCCGAGCCAGATGTAATAGTCCGCGATGCCGGCGTGAGCGTCCGCATACTGGGGATCCTCTGAGATGGCTTCCGAAAAGGCGACCAGGGCCTTGGGCAGGCTCTCCTCCGTATATGCGCTCCAGTGCCAGCGGCCCTTCAAATATGCCTGGTGAGCCTTCGGACTGGCCGTGTGCCGTTTGGAAAGCGCGCGCTGCTCTTCTCCGGAAAACTGCGGCAGCAGCGCGTGCGCCACCTGCCCGGAAAGGCGATCCTCCAGCATAAGCAGGTCGTCAAACCGCTCGTCGAACTGCGCCGCCCAAATCGGGGACCGTTCGCGAACGCTGACCAGCTGCACGGTCATGCGGACGCGATCGCCGGATCTTCGGATGTATCCTTCGAGGACGCAATCCACGGCAAGGTCGGCGCCAGCGGCGATGGGATCCATGTCGCCGGTTTTGGCAATCGATCTGGTGGAGCGCACGGTGACGCGGCGCATGTTGCTCAACTTCGTGATGAGCGAATCCGCCATGGCGAGGCCCAGATACTCGTCGGTATCGATGTCCGAGCTCAGGAGCCGGAACGGGAGCACGGCGACGGACATGTGCGGCGCGGAGATAGCCTCCCCGGCGAGGTGGCGCCGGAGGTCGAGCGCGAGATCGGCGACCGACGGATAGCGCGCGGCCGGATCTGACTGGATGGCGCGGTTGACGATGTTCCGGAGGCCGCTTGGGGTGGAGACCGCCGCCGCCGGGGTATCGTTGGGGCGCCGGCCGTGCAACACCTCGAACAGCAGCACGCCAAGCGAGTAGACGTCGCTGAGGCACGTCGCCGGATCGCCGCGGAGCTGCTCCGGGCTGGCGTAGGCCGGCGTCATCAGGCGAATACCCATCAAGGTGGTTTCGAGTTTGCGATCTCCCTCGTCGGCGCCCAGCACTTTGGCGATTCCGAAATCGAGCAGCTTGGGGTTGCCGTCCTTCTTGATCAGGACATTGTTGGGCTTGAGATCGCGGTGGATGATGTTGCGTTCGTGTGCGTATTGCACCGCAGCGCAGACCTTGATAAATAGTTCGAGGCGCTGGGGTTGCGGAACCTGGTTGGACTCGCAGTATTCCGTGATCGGGATGCCTTCGACGTACTCCATGATGAAGTACGGGAGCCCTTCGGACGTGGTTCCGCCGTCGATGAGGCGCGCGATGTTGGCGTGCTCCAGGCGGGCGAGGATTTGGCGTTCGTTGCGGAAACGACGGACCACGAATTCCGATTCCATCCCTGGACGGATCAGCTTAATGGCGACGCGCTTCTGAAACTCTTCGTCGGCGCGCACGGCGAGATAGACGGCCCCCATGCCGCCCCGCCCGATCTCGCGGACCAGTTGATAGGCTCCGATGCGGGTGCCGGCGTCGAGGTGAACGGTTGCCGTATCGTCGGTGAGCAGAGTCTTCAGCGCGGAAGGCGGCTCTTCGATGAAATCCCCGGCGCCCTCATGCGAATCGAGCAGGGATTCCACTTCGCGGCGGAGTTCCGTATCGGCGCCGCACTCAGCCGCCAGGAACAGAGGCCGGTCGGCCGGCTTGAGTTCCAGGGCGGAGACGAAGATCGTCTTGACTCGCTCCCAGCGGTCGGGCCCGGTTGAAGACGCGTTCAGTCTTTGCGGTTGATTTCCCGCCGTAGCCATGCTTTCGCCACCACCCAATCGCGCTTCACCGTTGCGGTGGAAATTCGCATCACTTCCGCCGTCTCCTCAATGGTAAGGCCGGCGAAATAGCGGAGTTCGACCACTCTGGCCTGCTGAGGATCGATGGAAGCGAGCGTGGTCAGCGCATCGTCCAGGGCCACGACATCCACCTCGCGCTCCCCGGCTGCGATGACCGCGTCCTCAATGGCGACCCGGGGCGCCGATCCGCCGCGCTTGCCGGCATTGTGCGCGCGTGCATAGTCCACCAGAATGCGCCGGATGATCTGGGCGCTCACACCAAAGAAGTGCGCGCGGTTCTGCCATCGCGTGCCGCGCTGATCGATCAGGCGCATGTACGCTTCATGCACCAGGGCCGTGCACTGCAGAGTATGGCCGGAGCGCTCTGAACGAAGATAACCGCGCGCAAGCCGCTGGAGATCGCTGTAGACCAGGGGCGTCAGCTTCTCGAGCGCGCGCGGGTCGCCGTTGCTCCAATCGGCAAGGAGCTGGGTAACATCCGGGGCCGATTCTCTCTGTTCTGCCGGCATAAAGATCGGAAGAACAGATTTTATCAGGTTGGACAGACGCAAAAACCCGCCGGCCTTCAATGAGAAGGCGCGGCGGTCTGCGAAATGAGCCGAGGGCTTAGCGGCTCGAGGCAGAAGAGATCTCGGGCGGCGCGGCATAGGTCAGAGCGACGGTTGCCCATGCGGTTCCCGCGGACGAAATCCATTGATCGCGCGCGTGGGGGAAGCCGCTCTCGAAGTACGGCTGAAGGGCGACGGCCCTGGTTTTTACATGCCACGAGCCGTCTTCCAACTGCGTGCGGAGCAGGTAGCCGATCCCCTTCCGAAAAGCGGGAGTGTCCGCGGAAATGCCGAGCTCATGCAGCGTGAAGAGAACCTGGCCGGTGGCATAGGCATCGGCCGCAAGATTCGGCGTCTGGGCCCAGCCCCCGTTGGGCCGCTGCAGTTCGAGTAATTGATCGACCAGGCGCTCCTGTCGCGATTCGCTCACACCGGCCCACTTCAGCCCCAGCAACTGCGTCGTGCGGTCTTCCGTGGTTTGCGGGTCCGCGGCGAGCAGCCAGGCGGCAGCGCTCGCGATGGAGCGATCCACCTCGGGCTTGCGGCCCTCGGGCGCGTAGCGGATCAGTGAACGGATGGCGAACGCCGTGCGGGAAAAATCGCCATCGGCCATGGGCGGCCGCGCGAAACCGGGAAACCGCCAGTTGCCTTCCTTGCGCTGTTGGGCTAGCAGGTTGTGCACCATCGCGTCCGTGATGCGGTTGGCCGGAACATCGTGCGACGCGAAATCGAGAAGGCCATAGTTCGACATGTCCGGTCCGCCCGGAGGATCCATGCGCTGCAAGAGTGTGGGTGCGAAGTAAGCCCACATCATCTCGGTGGCCTTGAGCGACCCTCTTTGCGCCGGAGCGTTCACAGTCATGCCCCTGGCGCGCGCGGCGGATAACGTAAGCGCGCCGATGTTGTGCGAGTGACAGGACGAGCAACCGCCTTCCTGGAAGAAAGTCCCAGTGGTGCGCTGCAGCAGTGAGACGCCCAACTGCGCCGCCTGCGCGGGGTTGCGCGCGGCCACACGGCTGGCGGAATCAGAGTCGAGCGGCTTGGCGGGCTCCATGTGGAGGGCTTCGAGGACGGCGGGATTATTGAACTTGAGCGCCCAATCGCACGGGTCTTGTCCGTTCAGATCCTTGCGCTTCGGCGACGCGCCGTATTCGAGCAGCAGGCGGACCACCTGAGGATCGGGGTGATCCGTCGCGATAGCGAGCGCCAGCGGCGTGAGACCGCGAACATCCTGGGCGTCTACCTTGGCGCCGGTGACCAACAGGAGCCGGACGGCCTCCATGCTCGATCCGGAGGCCGCGAGAATCAGCGGTGTGTCGAGGCCGAGTTGGATGGCTCCGTGTTTTACGGGCGGATTGATCTCCTTCGCGCTGACGGCATTCACATCGGCTCCGCGTTTGAGCAGCATGCGGATCATGTCCGAATTGCCGTTGGCGGCGGCATTCATCAGGGGCGTCCAGCTCACGGCGTCTTTGGCGTTCCCATCCGCTCCGGAAGCCAGGAGAATTCTGGCAGTGTCCAAATCGTTGGCGAGTGCGGCGGCGGCGAGCGGCGTGCTCTGCGTGGCATCGCGCACCGTAGCATCCGCGTCCTTTTCCAGCAGGAGCTTGACGATTTCCGAATTCCCGTCCTTGGCGGCGGCGAGATAGAGCGGGGTGCGGCCCTGCTTGGAGCGGGCCTTTACGTCGGCGCCATGCGCGAGTAACAGGCGGACCTTCTCGGGATCGCCGGCGCACCACATGAGCGCGGTCTCATCGAATGCGTTACGTGCATTGGGGTCGGCGCCCGCGTCGAGCAGGAGTTTCATTGCATCGAGGCTTCCGTACGCGGCAGCGTACATGAGCGGGACCGCGCCCTTCTCATCCTTGCTGTTGACTTCCGAAGTCTTGATCAGACGCCGCAGGGTGGAAAGATCCTGGTTGCGAATGGCTTGATAAAAGGTCTCGGCCGGAGCTTGCGCGTCGCACATGCCGGGCCGGAA
>JAOAPQ010000405.1 GCA_025462965.1 Bryobacterales bacterium | reverse complement strand
GGCGGGCCATTCGGCGCGGTGCGGAGGTCGGGGTAATGCTGCGCTTCGAACAGTTCTTTGACCAGCGGCGAGAAGGGCTGATCCATGAGGACGACCCACGGGCTGTTGTACACGCGGCCGTTGGCGGTGAACGGGCCGACGGCCTGCTCGACTTCGATTCCGTTAATCAGCAGCTTCTGCGCGAGCAGCGCGGCGGTGGGGAGGTCGCGCTGCTCCTGCGGGATCACGTAGGCGAATGGAGGCTCGGTTTGAAATTTGCGGATGTTGTCGCGGCCGGCCTGATAGCGGTTGTAGAGCAGTTCTTCGTGATACTTAGCGGCCGTATCGAGGACGGACATCGACGCGCCCTGCATGTACTGGATGGCGTCGGCGAGGCGCCACCAGCCGCCCTTCCAGGGGCTGCTGTAGAGGACTTCCGAGCGAAGTTCCTGACGCTCTTTCGGGAATTCATCGACGGTGAAGAAGTGCGGTGTGGCATAGCGATAGAGCGCGGTCTCCGTGAAGAAGGAAATGCTGTTGCGGAAGATGTGGGTGAAATCGAGGAAGCCGGGGTACCAGTTGTCGAAGCCGACACGATGGACGGCGCCGGGCATTTCGTGCTCATCCAGATAGGCCGCGATATTCATGCCGAGCACGCTCAGCCACCGCGCCATCAGCGGGTGAATATTCGAGGAAATCGGCTCGGTGAAAGGCGGGATGAAGATGCGCGTGGGGAAGGGCGCGGTCTGGTGGTGGGAATAAAAGACCACGGGGTCCCATTCCAGCTCGGTGCGGGTAACTTCCTGCGATTCGAGCATGTTGTTCATATAGCCATCGCGGTTGTTATCGTGCCCGACGTATTCCTGGTAGAGGTCGGGGAGGGGGCTGACTTCGTAGGGAGTGCCGAGATTTTTGCGGTACCAGGCGACGACTTCGTTCTGGCCGTCCGGGTTGAGCGTGGGCCAGAGCATCAGGATGACGTTGTTCAGGATGGCGTCCACCTGGGGATCGTTCCGGGAGGAGACGAGTTTATAGGCGAGCGTGACGGATTGCTGCGCACCGGCGACTTCGGTGGAGTGCATGCCGCCATCGATGTGAATGATGGCTTTGCCTTCGTGCGCGAGCTTGCGGGCATCGGCGTCGGTTAGGCCGCGGGCGAGCGCGAGGCGCCTGGAGGTGTCCTTGTATTTATCGAGCTGAGCGAGATTTTCGGGAGAGGAGATGAGGGCGATTTCCCAATCGAGCCCTCGGGTGGTCTTGCCGACGGTGATGAGTTTAATGCGATCGGATGCGGCGGCGAGTTTGTGGAAGTAGCTGCGTGATTCGTCGTAATTAGCGAGGTAGAAATCGTCGCCGGGTTTGTGGCGGAGGACGGATTCGGGGGAGGGGATTGTCTGGGCGGTGAGGGTTAGCGAGACCAGCAGGAGCGGAAGCGCGCGGAGCATTTGTAGATGGTAGCGCGGAGGTGTTCAGGTCAGTGCCGGAATGGCAGGCTGGAGCTTACTGGTATACAGTTGTACAAACGGATGCAGGCGAAAGAGATCGCGGAGATGGCGTCGCGGGGCGAAGATATCTCCGCCTACTTCACTAACACGTTTACCGTTGTCAGGCCGGTTCGGCGGGTCAATCTCGATCTCACCCAAGGCATGTTGCGCGAACTCGATGCGCGAGCCGCCCGCCTCAATATCAGCCGGCAAGCAGTGATCAAAACACTACTGGGGCGGGCACTGAGCGAAGAACGGTCGGTTAAACCGGGGTCGAGAAAGAAAGCCAGCTAGTGTGGTTACTGCAGCGAAGAACGCGGCTATCGCCGCGTGTCCCTATCTGGGGACTTGCAATGGCGCGGCCGCTTCGGCGCCCAAGCCCGCGTAGGTCTCTTTCACCTTCACGACCTTGTTGCCTTCAAAGGTGACGAACACCAT
The DNA here is from genome assembly GCA_025462965.1 of Bryobacterales bacterium. Taxonomy (GTDB): domain Bacteria; phylum Acidobacteriota; class Terriglobia; order Bryobacterales; family Bryobacteraceae; genus JALYXI01. The sequence goes on along the minus strand of JAOAPQ010000405.1, from coordinate 734 downwards.
CTTGCCGGGCGGCTTGCCGAAGATCCAGTCTTCTGTTTCCGTGCCGTCGTTGGTCTCGCGGAGTTTGTGGTCGGGGCGGCCGAGAGCCAGCAGGACCTCGTCCTTCACCATTCCCTTTTGAGCACGTTTCTCAGCAACCGCCTTCTGGACTTCCGGCGAGAGTTGCTGCGCATAGATCTCGCTCGCGGAACGCTTTTCGAAATCGAAAATAGGCCCCAGGATCTTTTTCACTTCGGCGGCTTTCATCGCCGTTAGCTGATGGTTAAACAGAATCACCATGTTCGTGCCCGCAGTGGCGTTGGAATCGCCTGTCGCGATCGGGCTCGTCTGCGTCCCCATGCCCACCTGCACATGGTCGTACCAGTGGCCGCCGCTCTTAATGCCGCCATTGATCTCGAGCAGGATGCTGTCTTTCTCAATCGTGACCCTGGTGATCTGGATCAAATCTCCGACGCGCGCCGCCGGACCGCTCTGCTGGCCGATCTGCGCCCACAGGTTCTTATCGTAAGTGCCGTCAGATTGAAAAGGCAGCGGTTTCTTCGAGCGTGGGAGAAAGTCCTTGACTGTCGCGTATTCGGAACCCAGGCCGCGGATCAGTTCCACGCGGTCCTCAGGTGTCATGGGACCCGACGCCAAGAGAGGAGTGGCCAGGATCAGGCCGAGAGAGCAGAGTCCCCCGGTGTAACGTCGGGTATATCGTCGAGCAGGGGCGCACGCTGACGTGCGACCGGAAT
>JAOAPQ010000355.1 GCA_025462965.1 Bryobacterales bacterium | reverse complement strand
ATCCGCGAGACTACAACACCGTGCCGCGGATCTGGTTCTGGCTCTTCCACCTGCTCTGGCTGTTTCCCTGGAGCGTCTACCTGCCGTCAATCGCGAAACTGGGATTCCGCGGCGCCGACCGTGGATCGCGTCTGCGCCTGCTCGCGCTCTGCTGGATCGGCTTCGTCCTGGTGTTCTTCACGTTCTCAACCACGCAGGAATACTACTCGATGCCTTGCTATCCGGCGTTCGCCATTCTCCTTGGCGCCGGGATGGCTTCATCGAGCGGAATGCTGAAGCCCGCTACAAAATTTATTGCTGTAGTAGCTTCGGCGCTCAGTTGCGTGTTGCTGCTGATCCTCGCGGCTACCCGCGGGCTGGCTGCCCCCGGAGATATCTCGACAGCCCTGACGAAGAATCCCGATATGTACACGCTTTCGCTCGGCCACATGACAGATCTCACCTTTCAAGCCTTCGCATATCTTCGCGCTCCGCTCGCGCTCGCGGCGGTCGCGATGCTGGTGGGCGCGGCGGGTGCGTGGGCTTTCAACGGACGACGCGCTTATCTCTCGCTCGCGTTGATGATGGTCCTGTTTTTTCAGGCGGCCAGGATTGCGCTCGGTGTCTTCGGTCCCGAGCTTGGGTCGAAGCCGCTGGCGGATGCATTGCTGAGTGCGCCCGCGGGCCAGTTGATTGTGGACGATCAGTACTATACGTTTTCCTCGGTGTTCTTCTACACGAACCGGCAAGCACTGCTCCTCAACGGCCGCGTCAATAATCTGGAGTATGGCTCGTATGCTCCGGGCGCGCCGAAAGTCTTCATCGACGATGCCGGCTTCGCGCGCCGGTGGAAATCGCCGGAGCGCTGCTACGTGGTCGCCGAGGCTAAGCCCGCGGAGCGGCTGCACGGTCTGGTGAATGGCGCCGGCTGGAATGTGATGCGTGCGTCCGGCGGGAAGCTGCTGGTCAGCAATCAGCCGGTGCAGCCCTAGTTCTATGACGGCGATTTTCAGTCCGGGCCGCTACTTGCTGTGCCCCGGCGCGGCAGCATTCATATGTCTGTTCATGTGGTCGCCTCGAGCCTGGTCGATTCAAGCTTCGACGGAAGAAGACGGACGTATCCGTGGCGAGGTCGTCGATCACAAATCGGCGTCGATCCCAAATGCCACTATCCGAGTCATGCTCGGAACAACTGGCAGCACGAGATACCGAGTCCGGGGCAGGAGTGATGGCAGCTTCCATTTGAATGGCATACAGCCCGGCACATACACGGTCGCCCTTTCAGTCCATGGGTTTCGTGAGAAATTCGTTGACAACGTCGTCGTAAACACAGGGCGCGAGGTCGATCTGGGCAGACTGCCTTTGCAATTGGCGGGCTGTGACGCTCCCTGGATCATCTGTGATTCAATTTCGACAGAACCGGCGCCAAACACGACTGTCGTCCACGGAGAGATCAAACTACCGCTTGAATGCAGCGTAGACATCGATAAGGGCAAACTGCTATGCCCCGCCGTACGGGGCGGGCCCTCTCCCGCTTCGCCAACGACGGATCACAGTTCCGATTTCCGGCTCCACGTAGGTTCTGACCACCACCTCTATCTGGAACCGCAAAATAGCGCCCGGCTCGCGGAGCCGAATTCCGCAGAGGCGGACTGCGGCGGCGCCATATTCCTGGATCGGAGCATCCGGGTCAACGGGCTTGGCCCCGGCAGCGATCTCTGCGTGCGAAGTAGCGAAGGACGTTATGCACACATCTTCTTCACAGGGGAAGTGCAGCCCGACAGCCGCCAGATTGAAGTCTATTACGTCACGACTCGAAAATGAAGCACGCGCCCGGCACACCTGCCTCGCTAAATCAATCACCTTCCTGAGTAACGGGGCTAAATAGAAATAAAATACTACTAGTCTTTCTTCTTCTCGACACGGAAGTTGTCGAAGTACGCGATGGTATCGCCCTTTGTCCAGATCCCGGTTTTGCCGGGCTTAAGATTAGCGGCGTCTTCCGCGTCCATCACTTTGCGATGGTCGAAGAACACGGTCATTTGCGTGTCGTGGAAGGAAACCCGCAGCACGTTCCACTCCTGCGAATCGATCCGATGCCTTACCAGAAAGGCTTTCAACCCGGGTGCGAGCCTCGCGACGGGCAGGCCCTTCCCATCGACAATCTTGAAAATGCCGATGGTGTCCTCATTGGCGCTAACCTGGAGCAGGTAATAGTTATTCGGATCCTGATATCGCCAGATCAGGCCCGCCGTTTGCTCGAACTTTCCGCCCACCAGCTTTAGATCGACGCTCAAGTCGCCATTCTTGCAATAGGCCCTGTCATAAAGAGCCAGAGCGAAACGGAAGCGATTGCGGTCCGGCGCGAGTTGCGCGAGCACATTCGGACGGCTGGGAGCGGTAGGATCCTGGAGAATTTCCCACCGCCCCGGATCCCCCCGATGCGTGATCGCGGTCGACCAGTCCTTCGGCGTGGCTCCGAGCTTCATGGAATCGAAGTCCACAATGTCGCCGCGGCCGAAAACACCCCAGCTCGCCAGCAGTAAGGCCAATACGCGCAATATGTCTCCTCAGCAAACAGTGTAAACACATTAAAGGCCGTTCGATGCGAACGCGCGCAAGCGGCCTGGACTGCTCCTTGCCCCGGTGCGGGCGCTGGAGTACGGTGAGACACTTCCCGCGAATCCTTCACTGTCGTTCGGCCAGATTACAGCGGTGAACGATCCGCGCAGCATGCAACTGGCGATTCGCCTGACATTCTGATCGTCGGGCGTGATGCTACCATGTAAGGTTTGCCAACATCGTCATTGCATCCGCTGGACCGCGCCGGCCAGTGGCTCCTTCACTCGGGAATTCAAGCGCCGAAAGGCGGCGTCGCGCGGTTTTATCGTTCGGACCTGGCGCGCAATCATCCGGTCTCGACGGAGATAACCGGTTATCACGCCAGTGCACTGATCTATTTGCATCACGTCACGAAGCGCTCGCAGTATCTCGACTGCGCGATTGAGACGGCGCGGTTTCTGACGCGGCGCGCCTGGGACGCGAAGCTTCAGATCTTCCCTTTCGAATATCCGGAGCAGTCTCCGGCGTATTTCTTCGATTGCGGGATTATCATCCGAGGCTTGCTTGCGGTCTGGCGCGCGACGCGGGATCGGGAGTTTCTGGATGTCGCGATCGCGTGCGGGGACGGAATGCTCCAGGCGTTCGAT
>JAOAPQ010000341.1 GCA_025462965.1 Bryobacterales bacterium | reverse complement strand
GCGCCGCTCCCGCGGGATTTCTCGCTGGCTTGTCCGGCGTGGTATTCCTTCGTCGACGGATCGCGATTCCAGACCTGGCCGAGGTGGATGCCGGGATCGCTCGCCACTGTATGATTGCCTGAAAAGTTCGGGCCCAGGAACGCGGAGACGGGCTTCTTCGCGCCGGCCGGAATGTAGATGAGCAGGTCCATCTTCGGCCCGGATTTGTCTTGGGAGAAGTAGATTCGAACTTGGCGGCGTGTCGCCGCACCATCTAGTGCGGGGGCGTCGGGCGCGAGCAGTTCGACAGACGTGGAGAGGTGTTTGCGCGGCGTCCGGCCGTAGACGTGTTCTTCGAAGAGCCGGAGGAGTTCGGGCCGGCGCTGCCGGTTCCAGGTGGCCGCGTCGCGGACGGGCTTACCGTTTTGGAGGATTAGGGGATCGGGGAGCGTGTAGGGCGCGACTTTGGATTCGTCGTAGTTATATTCCGGATGGGCCTGGGCGAAAAGCGTGAGGGGAAGCAGCAGGAGGGTCGGGCGCATGCCCGGCTATTGTATCGGAAGGCGACAGGCTACGGAATACGATGGCCTGTGCTACGGCTCAGCCGATCTCCGCGCGGATCGCGTCAGCGATGCGATGGGAGTGATGCTGCACGCTCTCCAGATCGGCGCCTTCCACCATCACGCGCGCCAGCGGTTCCGTACCGGAAAAGCGCACCAACACGCGCCCAAAGCCATCCATGGCCCGCTCACACTCGCGGATTGCCTGCTGAACATGCGGCATCTGCTCCAGATCGCGCCTCTCCTTCACCCGCACATTCACCAGGAGCTGGGGAAAAACCTGAAGATCGCCTGTCAGTTCATCGAGACTCTTGCCGGTGGCCCGCGCAATTTCAAAGATTCGCAACGCCGTCAGCAGACCGTCACCCGTGGTGGCGAATTCGTGGAAGATTACGTGCCCGGATTGTTCGCCGCCCAGAACAGCGCCTGTCCTGATCATTTCTTCCAGAACATACTTGTCACCCACCTGCGTGCGCAGCATACGCACGCCCATGCTCCCGAGCGCCCGCTCCAGCCCCAGATTGGACATCACTGTCGAGACCACCGTATCGCCCGCCAGATGTCCCGATTGTTTCAAGTACCGCGCCGCCACCAGCAGCACGGCATCGCCATCAATGATCTTCCCTGCGCCGGATACAAGAATCGCGCGGTCCGCGTCGCCATCGAAAGCCACGCCCGCATCCGCGTGCTCGAGCAACACGCGCTCGCGCAGAGCCTCTAGATGGAGCGCGCCGCAGTGGAGATTGATATTGCGTCCATCCGGCTCGTTGCAGATTGCCGTGACCTCCGCGCCCGCGCGCCGAAACAGTTCGGGCGCAAGCCGGTACGCCGCGCCATTGCCGCAATCGAGCACGAGGCGCATCCCGTTCAGCGGCGTGTGGACCGTGGAAAGAAGATATTCCAGATAGCGATCCGACAGACCGGGCTCTACCGCAAGTTCAACGGACTCCGGCTCAACACCCTCACCCAGCTCATGAAAGATCACCTGCTCGATCAGGTGCTCTTCTTTGTCCGGCAGCTTATATCCGGTAGAACTGAAGATTTTGATCCCGTTGTCCTGGAATGGATTGTGCGAAGCCGAAATCATCACCCCCGCTGAAAAGGGCACGGACTTGGTGAGATACGCGACCCCGGGCGTGGTCACTACTCCGGCAAAATGGAAATTCACGCCTTTCGCCGCCAACCCGCCCGCAAGCTGCTCGGCAATCCCCTGTCCCGATTCGCGCGTGTCCATGCCGATCACAACTTGAGGATCGTCGGCATGCATCCGCAGATCCGCGCCAAGCGCGAGCCCGCAGGAATAAATCGTCGCGGGATCGAGCGGCGCCTCGCCTGCTATCCCGCGAATTCCATCCGTACCGAAGAGTTGTTTTGCCATCGAGATTATTTCAGGACCATCTTTACAGTAACCTGCGGGACGGAAACAAAGCGCACCTGAGGCTCGGAGATATATGCCGTGGTCTCGGCGCGCGGATGTTCCACTCGCACGACGGCCAGGTCCACCGGATCCGTGGTGACCCGGTCCACGCGGCGAACCTTCGAAGAGGGGCCGACGATCTCCTTTGTGGGTGGGATGGCTTCGAAACTCTTGAGCCGCGTACCTTTCGGAAGAGCCCCGACAAATCGCAGCACGACGGGCACATTCCGGGTCTCCCGCTGCTCGAACTGAAAATGCAACTGCGCCGGCGATGCGCGCAGCAAGTCCACGCCTCGCGGGAGATTCGTCTGCGCGCGCGTGATATCGAACGTGCGCTCCCCGGGCCCGGTGACCTTGCTGAAATCCAGAACCACCGCCGTCCGCGAATTAGCCAGTTCACGCAAGCGGCCCGAAAGACCTCGCGTCTCCAGCTGCACGGTCTCGACCAGGCGCGAGGTTACCTCCAGATCGTCGCCCGGCTGTTGGTATTGCACCGGCACGGAAATCAGTGTTGCCATTTCCGGCTCGCTTGCGACGGTCATCCAGATCAGGGTGGCGATTGCCAGCGAAAGCAGCCGCCACCACATATTCTTTTTCAGCCAGCGCGTCATTCGGGATACGGCTTCTCTCATTGCCGATACACCTTCTCAATTTTCTGATCAGGCTGGGGCGGCGAGACCGGCAACTCCGGCCGTTGCGATTTGTACTTCCCAACCCCGAAATGTTTATTGATGCGCTGGTCCACCTGTTCGAGAGTCAGATTCTGCTCGATTTCCCCAAAAGCCGCGACCGACATCCAACCGGTTTGCTCGGAGACGATCAGCGACAGGCAATCCGTCTCTTCCGTAATTCCGATCGACGCGCGATGCCGTGTCCCGAGCTTGCCCGAGAGCGACGGGTTGGTGCTCAATGGCAGGAAGCACGCCGCCGCGGCGACACGATCTTTGCGGATAATCACCGCTCCGTCGTGAAGCGCGGCGCCAGGGCGAAAGATCGAGAGCAGAATGTCGCGTGAGATTTCCGCGTCCAGGCGCAAGCCGCTTTCGATGAACGTCCGCAAGCCGATATCACGCTCGAGAACGATCAGCGCGCCGACTTTGTCCTGTGCCATCATGCTCATCGCAAGCAGAATCTCGTCCGTCGACTCCGGCCGCCTGTACCCGACGCCAAAAAGCCTCTTGCGGCCCAGGCGGGCCAGCGTCCGGCGAATTTCCGATTGGAATAAAATAATGACCGCGATCGGGAAGTACGGAATCAGGTAGGACAGCAGCGACCGCAGCGCTTCCAGGCCCGCGTAAACCGAGACCCCGTAGATAAGCGCAAGCACGCCGATACCGCCTAACACGTGTGCCGCTCGCGTGCCGCGCATGATGAGCAGCATCTCGTAGATCAGCAGCGCGACGGCAAGGATGTCGACGATCGACCTGAACGTCAGGTAGGGCAGCGGAAATAGAAACCCGGCGGTAAGAAGGCGCATTAACTTCCGGAAACATCATCTTACCTTGACGTACAATAGCGGCTCAGGATCCAAAATGTCAGACCTGGTGGTGCGGCCTACTCTTAAGTTTATTCGAGCGGCCTATGCCGTGGAAATCGTCATCATCGCTGCGGCCTTCATCGTGCGGCAACAGATGTATCCGGACGCGCCCGCGTGGGTTCCGCTGCTTCCCGGATGTTTGATCGTCTGGACCATCGTGCGGCACATCCGCCGCCTTTCCATGAAGGTGACCATCACCGCGGACAAACTGCGTTACGAAGTCGGCCTCCTTTCCAAGTCCACCCGCACTATTCAACTTGCCAAGATCCAGGATGTGCGCGTCGACCAGAGCCTGGCGCAGCGGATCCTGGGGGTCGGCACGCTTTCCATTGAAACCGCGGGCGAATCCAGCCGCCTCGTGGTGGAAGACATCGACCGGCCCCAAGTAATCGCCGACGAAATCATGCGGCGTTCGGAATTGGCGGCCGGCACGACGCCGCACTTGTGAACGCGAGCCGCCGCGTCCTTTTCGTGGTGTGCGCGCTTCTTCTTGCGGTTCAACTATTCATACCGCCGTTCGCGGGCATGGCGAATAACGGCGATTTTCCACGCGTGACCGGATGGCTGTCGATCGGCCCGAGGGTTAATGGCTGGTCGGACAACTTCTATTACTTCGTCTCCGATTACATGCGCGCGCCTCAATACTCCTGGGAAAGCGGCGCGTATTCTTCAGAGCTGCCGCTCGCATGGATCGGCACACGATTCGGACTGGATATCCGCTGGGTGGGCCTGGTGCACGCGCTGGTGCTCCTTGCGGCCTTCCGGCTTGCGTTGCGCCGGATGACTGTTCCCGCCGCCGTGCTGGCTCTCGTCATCTTCACCGATCTAAGCTACACCGCTTATTTCAACTCGTTCTACATGGACACGGCCGCTCTGCTGGGCCTCCTGCTTATGATCGTGCTGGCGGAAGAATCCGGCGTGTGGTTCGCCGCCGCGGCGCTCTTGTTCATCTTCTCCAAGCCGCAGCACGGCTTGTTCGGTGTGCTGCCGGCGGCGTTGCTGTGGTTTCGCGGTGCGCGTGTGCTCGCGGGCGTGATTCTGGCGGCATCGCTCATCTCTCCACTCACTGTCCCGGCCGCGCAGACGCGGCAGTCTCTCTTTAACGTAGTCTTCTTCAAAATCGCCAAGGACACGGCGGATCTCGCTGAATTAGGCATTCCCGCGGACAATGCAAAGTACATCGGCATGAACGCCTACACGCCGGGGTCGCCCGGAAGCGACGAAGCATGGCTCGCAGACTTCGGCACGCGCACCGGATATGGAGCAGTCGCTATTTTCTATCTGCGCCACCCGCTGCGCACCGCGGGCGTCTTATGGCAGGATTTGGCGCGGGAAGCCTTCCAGATCCGCCCGCTGAATCTGCGGACCTTTCGCCGCCAGGATGAAGGCCGCACCGGCCTCCGGCACACCTTCTGGAGCGATCTCCGGAGTTGGCTCTTCCGCGTTTGGCCGTGGCACATCGTCATCTGGTACGCCGCGGTGGTCTGGTTCGCCGTCAAGGGCCGCTCCGCGCTGGCCCTGGGACTCTGCGCTTTGGCCATGGGTGAGTTCTGCCTTACGTCCTTAACCGACGCCTGCGAGACCTACCGCCACCTCTTTATTTTTCACGCCGTCACTGACGCGACAGTTTGCCTGGCCGCGATTCGGTTCACCCGGGCATGGTAGGTATTCTCGTTCACGGCGATAACCACTTCATCGTGCGCGGTCCATTGCCGGGCCGCTCCACGGCACTGGCTCTCGCGCGGCATTGGTCGATCATCCAAATCGGAGGGACGACACCGCCCGAATTGAAACGATGGAGCATCCGCTCACGGGAATTCCGCGAGAACCTGGAATGGGCCGTGATCGTCCCCGCGACCGCTGAGCCGTCTCCGGCCGTGGCGGAGCTGCTGAACGAGCTATCGTCGCGAGGGATCGTTATTCATGACGTTCGGGACTCAGCTGATTGGGCCGGTTGACATGGGATCGCGGCCCAGCACGTGGTTGATCTGTTGCCATGCCTGGCTGCCGGGCGCGTCCCCGTAGGTATTGAAGAGGTACGCAGTGATCCCTGCATTCAACGTCACATTGGAGCCGGAAAAGGCGATATCGCGCGTCGGCGTGGAAGTGGACCAGCCCCCGCCAAAGCCGGGCTCGTTCACAACCTTACCGCCCAGCATGGATGCAAGCCTGTCGGCGGTTTCGGCGGTCGCTAGTTCCTCCGGATTCATCTGTGTGGTAGTGCCATAGCCGGTTACGGTCGCGTTCTGCTCGAAGGTGAACAGGGCGGCCGGCGTCGATGTCGTGGGTTGGGGCGCGGGGGCGGGCGCGGGGATCGATGCCGCCTGGTAGTTCGAGAATAGCTGCTCGAATGAACTCGGGTCTCCCGGAGCCCAAGGCTTCGTCGTATGCGCAGTGGAACTGGAGGCAGCAGTCGTTACGGGCTGGATCATGGCGAGGTTAAGGCACGCGCCACACCAAATCCAAGCTACTTAAAATCAAGCGGATGCCAAATGGGTCGAGCGACCAAAAGTTGCCGCCGTCAGAAATTTGCCGCTGGAGGAGTCGATTCCTTGAAGTATCTGCTCGCGAACGTCAGAAACGTCGGCCAGTTCGGCGCGGGCGTGTGACCACCGCTGTGCTGCCGGAAAGCCACGTCGCCGTCGATCAAGGGCGTCTCGATCGGTGGAAACTCATTCGTCCCCATATCTTTCTTGCCGAGAAGCTTGTACACCGGTCCCGCGCCCGCCGCCGCGAGGAACATGCCCTTGGCGTCCACCCACCCATCCCCCTTGGTCGCGCCGCCGCTGATGAACACAGGGCGCGGCGCGCACAGAGCAATCAGCTCATGAGAGTCCACCGGCAAATCGTTCCAGTTCAACGGACCGGCGTACTTGAGGAAGTTGCCGGCCATCCAATGGTATTCATTCGTCGCGGCGACGTTCTCCACCAACTCTCCCCAGTTGCGGCGATGAAGCTTGACGCCGCCCTCGCCGGAAGAACTGACAAAAGCAATCGCGAAACGCTGGTCATATGCCATGGCGACCGCCGCTGCCTTGCCATAGCGTGAGTGGCCCTCAATGCCCACGCGTCTGGCGTCCACAGATCTGTCGGTCTCGAAATAATCCAGCGCCCGGCTGGCGCCCCATGCCCACGCGCGCAAAGCTCCCCAATCGTCCAACTGCCGGGGTTGACCCTTGTTGACCAGACCGATGATGCCTTTTGTCAGGCCCGCGCCGTTGTCGACCTGAATGCTGTTCGGCGCGAGGATCGCATAGCCCCAACCCTTTGCAAGGACCTGTTGCTGCCACGTGGGTCCGATGACAACAGGGGCGGGGCCAGCACGGGGAAAACCGCCGATGAATCCGAATTCCGTGATGACCGGCACCGGGCCCGCCGCGTTGGCCGGTGTAGTCAAGGACAACTGAATGTCGACCATGACCTGCGGGTACGAGGAGTTATCGACGTGGCCCACCAGTTGCTTGGTTGTGACAGGCACGTCCCCGTTCAATTCGCTGGTTGTTTTGGTAACTTCCCATTTCACCTTGGGTGTGTTCCTGGGGGCTCGGCCATAGATTTCCCGGTCGAAATCCTCCACAATCTCCGGGCGACGCTGATTCCACCACATCGCAGGCGTTGTTACCTTGTGCCCATTTTTCAGCGTGAGTGGGTCCGGCAGCTTCGGATACGGGTTGGCCTTCGATTCGTCGTAGTTCGCGGCGTTTGGCGCCTCGGTATTTCTGCCGTCTGCCCCGCGACGCAGCGAATCGATATGCAGAAGCCCCAACATTCTCTGCTGATCTTCCTGGGCCGTGAGCTGAACTGGATCCGCGGATTGGCATGCTCTGCCGGTCGGGCCGGCAAGCAGCACCAGAAAGGTCAGGCCGAATGTCCATTTGATCCATCGCGCTATCGGCACAGAGCTCTCCTTGGTGTTCCTTTTGGACCTATCCGAGTTGAGTATATGCGAACCCGACGAGGCAAGGACCAAGCTCGCCAGCGCGCGTCTGTGCCCTTACTTGGCGACCGACTTGCTGCCGGTCGATGAGATGACTCTTGCCATCCGATGGACCGTCGGGGACGTCAGCTCCCGTGGATTTGACGCACTCGCCCTTTCGATCGCCGGCGCCCGCACAATCTTTGGCCCGTCGGCGCACTACATTGTCTGCGTCAACACCATCGATCCCCATGCCGCCCGGGCTCGCGTCGGCCGCATGGCGGACTACGTCGAATGGCACGATTCGAGCGATGAAATCCCGCCATGGCTCGAGCCCCACCTCCATGCCAACATGGCGGAAGGAGTCGCCTGGAAGTTCGCGCCGGTGGGGCTATTCTCAGAAAGGCATGTGCTCTCACTGGATAACGATGTCATTCTCTGGCGCTTGCCCGCGGGCATCCGCAACTGGCTTGACGACGGCGATTCGCTTCTCATCGCCGAAGACGTCCTGGCCTGCTATGGGCAGTTTGCCAGCTTCTGTCCGGATGAACCCCGCAACTCCGGTATCGTCGGCTTCCCCCCGCATTACGACGTTGAAGTCAAACTGCGCGCTCTGCTGGACGCTGCGAGCGTGCGGCTCTCATCGGAAACGGACGAGCAAGGTTTACAAGTCGCGCTCGTAACGTCGGAAAAGCACCACGTTGTAAGCGGGGATGAAGTCTCGATCTGCGGTTACTACCGCCCGCACATGCTGGGAGTCGGGTCCTGCGGTGCGCATTTTGTGGGTCTGAACGTGAAGCACCTTCCGATCACACATGGATTCTGGGACGGGAAGAAAGCGGAGGTCGAGCAACGCGTTGCCGATGCGAACCCGGCTGAAACACGCACGTAAATGGATGAACAGCGGTGGGCAGAGTGGCCGAATGGGCGAGGTCGGCGGCATCACATGCGCGGCCACAATCAGACCATGTTCCGGATGATCAGGATCGCTCGATCAGACTGCTCCAGGTCAGCGATTCGAATCGCATTGCGCCGCGGGAGTTTCTCGACGAGCGCGGTTCCATAATTGCAATTCTCCAGCCGGATGACCCGCGGTGGCGGGCCCAGCGCTTCAGCCATGCGGACGAAATCCACATCAGCCGTGACGATGGCGAACCCGTTTGCAGCAGCATAAGTCCAGATGCGCTCGTCTGAAGTAAATCTCTCCAGACCAGTGTTGAAAACGTGAGTAGATTCCGGAAATAGTTCGGCCAGCCGCCTGACAAGCTTCGGCGAAAGATTCGCGTCGAAGAGAAGCTTCAATGCGAGAAACGTTCCCGGCCGAACTGAGAGGCGTAGGCATAAACCGCCGGGAAGTCGGCTTTCTCAAGGTAAGGAAAGTCCTGGAGGATCTCATCCTCTGTCATCCCCGACGCAAGCATATCCAACACATCCCAGACGGTCACTCTCAAGCCACGAATGCACGGCTGTCCCGAGCGTTGCCCAGGTACGACGGCAATACGCGTGAGGTCGGCACTGTTTACCTTAGGCACTCGATGTTATTATGACCCACCTGCAGCCGCTCCCACGCCTGCTAAACTGAACCCAGAGCTACTTTCCCAGTGACCCGTCCCCCTGTCGTTGCACCGGATCAGGAGAAGCAACAGCAAATCGCTGCTGCTCAGCAGATCCTCCGCGACGACCCGAAGTTCGCATCGGCCAAGATGGCCGTCTTCCAATACGTCACGGTCGGCATTTTCTTCGTCCTCATCTGGAGCTTCTGGCAATTGCAGGTACAGCAGCAGGAGGTCTACTCCGAACAGGCCGAGCGCAACAGCATCAAGTCGCTCCCCATCCTCGCTCCGCGCGGCAAGATCCTCGATCGAGACGGCCGCGTCATCGTCGATAACCACTCGTCCTGGACCCTCCTCCTTTCCCGCGAAACGCTGAAGCCGGAGCACCTGCCCGCCATCGCGTCCGGTCTCCGACTGGACCTGAACGATCTCAACGCCAAGCTCGCCCGCTACCGCAGCCGACCGAAATTCGAGCCGCTCGTTTTGAAGGAAGAGCTCACACCCGAGGATCTGGCCTTCGTCGAATCCCACCGCGACCCCGCGTTCTTCCCTGAGATGGAGCTGATCCGCGCCCAGCGCCGCCTGTATCCGCAAAACGGAATGGCCGCCCACGTCATCGGCTACACCGGTGAAATCAGCGACTCCGAACTCGATAACCCCGATTATGCGAATGAGGAGCCCGGCGCGGTGATCGGCAAATTCGGCCTGGAGCGACGGTACAACGATCTCCTGAAGGGCGTCGACGGCCAGCGCCAGGTCAAGGTCGATAACCTGGGCCGCGAACGCCAGATTCTGGAAAACAAGGAAGCCGTTCCCGGCAAGAGTCTGGTTACGACGCTCGATCTCGATCTTCAGGCCGTTGCCGAACTGGCGCTCGAAGGGAAGAAGGGCTCCGTGGTCGCGCTCGATCCGCGCACCGGCGAGATCCTTGCCATGGTCTCGCGCCCAACATTCGATCCCAATAAGTTCGCGGTGCGCATCAAATCGGCCGATTGGAAGGAAATCGCGCAGGATCCGGCGAAGCCGCTCCTGAATCGTGCGATTCAGGCCCAGCTCGCCCCCGGATCCACCTTCAAGCCGATCATGGCGATCGCCGGGCTTGAAACGGGAACCATCGACGATGAATGGACTGCGCACTGCCCGGGCGGCGCATCATTTTACGGACACTTCTACAAGTGCCATCAGGTGCACGGGACGATTTCCCTGCACCGCGCCATCGCGCAGTCTTGCGACACCTACTTCTACAATGTCGGCAACAAGCTGGGCATCGATAAGATGGCTTTCTATGCGGATCAGGCCGGCTTCGGCCACCGCACCGGCGTCGATCTGCCCGGCGAGGCCGAAGGAATCGTTCCTTCCAGCGCCTGGAAAATCCGCAACTTCCACGTAAAGTGGTTTGCCGGCGAAACGATCTCCGTTTCTATCGGTCAAGGCGCGTTGACGGTCACACCCCTTCAGCTCGCGAGCGCCATCGGTGGTTTGTCTCTGGGCGGGGTGTGGCACAAGCCGCATCTCGTGCTCGCCGACACCAAGAAAGAACGGCCCCGCGAATGGGCGCTCAACCCGGCAAACGTCAAAAAGGTGGTCGACGGCATGTATGGTGTCGTGAATGAGGGCGGCACCGGCATTCGCGCCCGGATTCCCGGGATTGAGGTTTGCGGTAAGACCGGCTCGGCCCAGACCGTCTCCAACGACTTCGTGCACAGCCATGGCAAGGCCGCTATGAAAGACAACTCCTGGTTCGTCGGCTTTGCCCCGCGCGCCGCGCCGGAAATCGTGGTCGCCGTGCTGTTCGAGGGCGGGGAACACGGCATGCTCGCGGCGCCCATTGCCCGGGACGTCATGAAGTCGTATTTCGATAAGAAGGCGCGTCTCCGCATGGTTACGGAGAAGGAGAGCAAGCCCGCCGTTGCTCCGCAGGCGCTGCAGGGCGGCCTCAAACCAGCCGCTCGAGGCGGACGTGGGTAAGTACCTCTCCCTGCGGGATTTCGATTGGCCGATGTTCCTGATCACGCTGGCGATTTGCAGCCTGGGCGTGCTCCAGATCTACAGCGCCACGGGCGGAACTGTCTGGCAGGATTCCTGGTGGAAGCAAATCATGTACATCGCCGCGGGCGTCATCCTGATGTGGGTCGTCTCGATGATCGACTATCACAGCCTGATGGCCCAGCTGCTCCCGATGTACGTCGCCGCGGTAGTCGGATTGATCGCCGTATTGGTGATCGGCAAGACTGTATTTAACTCCACTCGCTGGATCCAGCTGCCGGGCGGCTTGAAACTCCAGGTGTCGGAGTTTGCAAAACTGGTGATAATATTACTAGTAGCTCGCTTCATGACGGAATTACGAAGCGAGGTGCTGGAGTTGCCGGACCTTCTGAAGATCGCGGGTCTGGTTGTGGTTCCGATGCTGCTCATCGCCAAGGAACCCGATCTGGGGACGTCTCTGACGTACCTCCCGATTCTCGCCTGCGGCGTTTTTTTGGCGGGAATGCGCTGGCAATACTGGGCCGCTATTGCGGTCTTAGTGCTTTTAATTGTTCCACTTAGCTATTCAGTATTAAAGCCGTACCAGAGAGACCGGTTGGTAAGTTTTCTGGATCCCGATGTTGATCCGAAAGGGTCGGGATATCAGGTGAGGCAGTCCAAGATTGCGGTGGGCGATGGTGGGATGTGGGGGCGTGGCGTAACCAAGGGAACGCAGACACAATTGCGATTTCTCCCGGTCGCGCATACGGATTTCATTTTTTCCGCTTTTTCGGAAGAGCACGGATTCGTCGGCGTCATCGTGGCGTTGGCGCTTTATTTTGTTCTGCTGATGCAAATCGTGCAGAACGCGCAAACCGCTCCGGATCGTGCGGGGATGTACATTTGCATGGGCGTGGCCGCCCTGTTGTTGTTCCATATTTTGGTGAACGTCGGTATGGTCGTGGGGCGCATGCCGGTGACCGGTATCCCCCTGCCCCTTATGAGTTATGGAGGTTCCAGCATCTGGTCTACTTTTTTGATGCTGGGTCTTGTGAATAACGTTCGTTTGCGCCGTTTTGTAAATTAAGTACCCGCCGGCGATGCTGTTGCCGGTGCTGAAAGTTAAATGATTTGAAAAGTTGGGAGCCATTGAGACTCTTCCGTGGGAGGAGCGGTTCCCCGGTCCGATGTGCTGTCGAGTCGGAAGGACTCCACCATCGGGCAAAGCGTGAAGCGTTTTTAGTCGATTTCGAATGCCGAGGACGCGAAGCGAACGCCGGGAGTAAACCGATCCTCTCCGTTTGAGCTGAGAAGAGAGCCCAACGGAGGATTGCATGTCCAAAGAGTTGATTGTTTCTGCGACGCGTCATGAGACCCGCGTTGCTGTCCTCGAAGACGATCAGGTCGTCGAGATATTTTATCAGCGCGAGAAGGAATATTCCCTCGCGGGGAGTATCCACAAAGGCCGCGTAACGCGAGTGCTGCCCGGTATGCAGTCGGCATTCGTCGACATCGGGCTTGAGCGGGATGCCTTCCTTTACGTCTCCGATTTCTTCGAAGACAACGACGAATACGACAAGATTGTCACCGGAGTTGAGGAAAAGGTCCTCAAACTGGAGCGCGCGCCTGTATCCGTCTCGACCCAAATTGAAGAAAAGATAGAAGATATTCCCAATGGGGCCGCGGAGCCGGTCGCAGCTGCGGTCGAGGTGAGAACCTCCCAACGAGCTACACAATCGAGGCCCGATGAGGGGGGTCGTGAACGCACCGGCGAGCGGCGCGACGATCGCCAGCGCGGCGGCCGCGGACGGCGGCGGGGCCGGCGTGGACCCGGAGGCCCCGGCGGATCTCCCAACGGCGGTCTCCCCGAATCGAAGTATTTTTCTCCACGCCAGCAGCGCCCGCCCGAAATCGCTCCGGAGCGGCAGGAATCTCAATCCGCCCTGGATGAATCCTCAAGCTCCGAAGTGACGGAAGAGTTGATCGTTCTCCCCGGAGAATCTCTCGCGAAGTACGGCGCCGGTGAACCCCGGTCCGAATCCGTCGAGCCGATCGAACTGGAGGTTGAGCAGGTCGAGCAGGAAGAACCGGAGACTGACGTTCCCGAAATCCCCGAACTGACGGCCATCGAACGAGAGGAGATCGCCGAGGCTTTCGTCACCGCTGAACATGTGGCCGAGCCGCAGCCCGCGACCGACGGCGTCCACGAGCTTCAGGCCGAAGAACAAGCCGAAGTAGAAGCGGAGGCCATCGCCGAAGAACTGGAAGCCGGAGCAGCGGAGACCGCCGAAACCGAAGAGGACGATGTCGAAGAGGATGAAGCCCAAAGCGAGATCGACGCGGCCGAGGTGTCGGAAGCCTCTATAGACGAAGCGGAAGCCGCGGAAGCCGCACCCGAAGGCTTCGAAGCCGAGGATGAAGGCCCCGAACCAGCCCGCATTCCGACCAGCCTTACTGCCACCCTCCGCGAGCAGAATCCGCGCTACCAGCATCGGGTTTCACGCCGTATGCGCCGCAAAATGCGCGGGGGAACGCCCGGCGAGCAAGCCGCGGCGCCTGCCCGTGAAGCGCGCACACCCGAAATGCAGCCCGAAATCCGCGAGCCCCGTGAGATCCGGGAGCCCCGTGAGCAGCGGGAACCGCGTGAACAGCGGGAACCGCGTGAACAGCGTCCGCCGCGCGAGCCGCGTGAAGCCCGCGAGGAACGCCCCCGGCCGCCGATGCCTTCCATCACCGACCTTCTTCGAGAAGGCCAGGAAATTATTGTCCAGATCG
This sequence comes from Bryobacterales bacterium, assembly GCA_025462965.1. Taxonomy (GTDB): domain Bacteria; phylum Acidobacteriota; class Terriglobia; order Bryobacterales; family Bryobacteraceae; genus JALYXI01. The sequence continues at coordinate 21,681 of JAOAPQ010000341.1, read as the reverse complement.
CCAAGGAACCGCTGGGCCAGAAAGGCGCCCGCATCACTTCGCATGTAGCGCTGCCGGGCCGCTTCCTGGTGTATATGCCGTCCGTCGATCATATCGGGGTTTCCCGCAAGATCCCGTCCGACGAGGAACGCCTCCGCCTGAAGAAGGTTCTGCAAACGCACCGCACCGGCATTCCGGGCGGCTTTATCGTCCGCACCGCCGGTGAGGGAAAGAGCGAAGAAGAGCTTCGCGCCGACATGATGTTCCTCTATAACCTGTGGATGGACATGCGCCAGAAGGCGGAAAAGAAGCCCGCGCCGCAACTGATGCACCACGATCTGGACGTCGTCCAGCGCATCCTACGCGACCAGCTCACTTCGGCGTTCAAAACGGTTTGGGTGGATAACGAAGAACTCTACGAAAGCGTGCTCCGCTTCGTGCAGCGCTTCCAGCCGGCGCTCGTCAACCGCGTCAAACTGTATACGCGCTCGACCCCGATCTTCGATGAGTTCGGCATCACGAGCGAACTCGAAAAAGCGCTGCGGCCGAAGGTCTGGCTGAAGTCCGGCGGTTACATCGTCATCAACCAGACCGAAGCTTTGGTCGCGATCGACATCAACACCGGAAAATTCGTCGGCAAGTCGAATCGGCTGGAAGACACGATCGTCAAGACGAATACGGATGCCATCAAAGAGATCGTGCGCCAGATTCGCCTGCGCGACCTGGGCGGCATCATCGTGGTAGATTTCATCGACATGGACGAGCGCAAGAATCGCCAGAAGGTGATGCAGGCGCTCGAGGAAGCCATGCGCTCCGACCGCGCGCCGTACAAGATCCTGCAGTTCAATGACTTCGGGCTGGTTGCTATCACCCGCAAGCGGGTGAAGCAGTCGCTCGAACGGACTCTCTGCGCTCCGTGCCCTTACTGCGAAGGCGCGGGTTACGTGAAGAGCGTGCAGACCGTGATTGGCGAGATCCTGATCGAAGCTCACAAGATGGCGAAGCTGGTCGACGGGAGCGATGTCATGCTGCGCGTTCATCCCGAGGTGGCCAAGATTCTGAAGAGCAACACGAACGATTTCCTTCAGGAAATCGAAGAGACGCTCGGCAAGAACGTGATGGTCAAGAGCGACCCGCTGCTGCATCAGACCAAATTCGACCTGGCGTAAACTAGGGGCATGAGCGCCGGATACGACGAGGATTTCTTCGAGTGGACGCATCACTCGGCGGAACTGCTGCGTTCCGGCAATCTCGCCGCTCTCGACATCGAACATCTGGCGGAGGAGATCGAGGATCTGGGAAAAAGGGATCGGCGCGAGGCGGGCTCCCGGGTGAGGGTGATCCTGAAGCATCTGGCCAAATGGCAGATGCAGCCGGAACGACGCGAACGGTCCACGTGGCGTAGTACGATTGTGACCCAGCGCGGGCAATTGGCCGCCGTTCTCGCGGATTCGCCCAGTTTGCGTCGCTATTTGCGCGAGCAGATGCAAGAGCTCTACACACGAGCGCTTGTGGAGGCTGTCGAGGAAACCCGTCTCGACAGCCATCCACTCCGGGCGGAATGTCCGTTCACCCTCGAAGAAGCGCTGGACGAGAAGTTCTTCCCCGAGTAGCTAATTCACACCGCCCATCAGACGCTTGATCGGCTTGAGAAACACGAGGAGCAGCAGGCCAAGCACAATGGCCGACAATCCAACTATGCCGAACAATTGCGGCAGCGGGAAAGTCTCGTAAACGGAAGCCAGCCGTCCGCTGATGTAATCGCCCACGGAAATCGAGACGAAAAACACGCCCATCATGAGGCTCGCGATGCGCGCCGGAGCAAGCTTCGTCATCGCACTCATACCGACCGGGCTCAGACACAACTCGCCGATCGTCTGCAGGAGGTAAACCAGCGTGAGCCAGATCGGGCTGACCCCGGTCTTCGACGCCACCGGAACCAGAATCAGGCAGCTCAGGCCCGCGAACAAAAGCCCGAGCGCGAACTTCGCCGGGCTCGATGGATTGCGATCGCCGAGCTTCACCCAAAGCCATGCGAACACCGGGGCGATCGCGATCACGAACAGCGCCGGCAGCGACTGAAACCAGCCCGCCGGAAAGCCGCCGCTCATTCCCGGAAAGGTGCGATCGGTGTTTCGTTCCGCGAACAAATTCAGCGTCGAACCGGCCTGTTCGTAGATGGACCAAAAGAGCGCGGCGGCCGCGAACAGAATGTAAATCGCGATCAGCCGGTTCCGCTCCACTCGCGTCCATTTGCCGAAGATGAGCAAACCCGCAAACAGAGCGACCACAATGAGCGTAAGCAGAAGGCCAAATCCCGATGACAGCGCCTGAATGGAAAGCGCGCCCGTTGCCGCCGCCCACGCCAAAGCCGCCAGGAGTCCAGAGAATACCACGGCCGAAATGCGGAACTGACGCTTCTCCACCGGGCCGACAACCGGCGCCGCGCCCGCATTGCCCAGATAGCGGAGCCCAAGCGTGTACTGGATGATTCCGGCCGTCATACCGATGCCGGCCAGCGCGAAGCCGTAATGCCAGTTCACCTTTTCGCCCAGGTAACTACACGCGAGCGGCGCAATAAACGCGCCCAGATTGATGCCCATGTAGTAGATCGAGAATGCGGCATCGCGCCGGGGATCGTTCTTCTCATAGAGCTGGCCGACCATCGTACTGACGTTCGGCTTGAGCAAGCCCGTGCCGATCACGATCAGGACAAGTCCCAGAAAGAATGTCGCCACGCCCGGAACCACAAGGCAGAAATGTCCGCTCGCGATAATGACTCCGCCATACAGGACCGCGCGGCGCTGTCCCAGGATGCGGTCGGCGATCCATCCGCCGGGCAGCGAAAGCAGATAGACCATGCCGGTGTAGAGCCCGTAAATTGCTCCAGCTTCGGGGAGTGGAAAGCCCATGCCGCCGTTGCTCACCGGCGCAGCCATAAACAGAATCAGCAGCCCGCGCATCCCGTAATAGCTGAAGCGCTCCCACATTTCCGTGAGGAAGAGCGTGGCGAGGCCGCGTGGATGCCCGAAGAACCGCCGATCGTCCGGCGTCATTGGCGAATCAGCTCCCAGGCGCGGAAGACATGCTCGCGCGTCGTGCCCATATTGCCGATGGCGATGCGGATCACGTACTTGCCGTGAAGCCTGGTATGCGAAAGAAAGATTTCGCCCGACGCGTTGACCCGCTCGAGGATCGCCTCATTCTCCTCGTCGCTGGTCTTTTTGCGCAGACACACGACCGACATCGGAGTGGGCGCGCAGATCTCGAAATCGGGATCCGCCGAGATCTCGCGTGCGAGTTCCTGAGCCCAGCGAATGTGTTCCTCGATCATCTTCGCGATCGTGTCTTGCCCGTAGTAGCGGAGGATGAACCAGAGCTTCAGCGCCCGGAACCGCCGGCCCAGCGGCACGCCGTACTCCATATAGTTCAGCGCGCGCGGGTCTTCCTTGCTGCGCAGGAATTCCGGAACCAGTGAGAATGCCTGGCGCAGAATATCAGGCCGGCTGGTATACAGGACGCTGAGATCCACAGGCGTGAAGAGCCACTTATGCGGATTCGTGATCAGTGAATGCGCGCGATCCGCTCCGTTGAGGAAATGCCGGTACTTCGGCGAGACCGCGGCCGACCCGGCATATGCGCAATCCACATGCAGCCACATGTCGTGTTTCTCGGCGATGGCGGCGATCTCCGGCACAGGATCGATGCTGGTGGTGGAAGTAGTCCCGACAGTCGCGACGACACAGAACGGTTTGAATCCGTGAGCAAGGTCATGCTCGATCGCGGCCGAAAGCTCGGCTGGATCCATCTGAAACTTCTCGTCCGCCGCAATTTTGCGGACGTTTTGCTGTCCGATGCCGAGCGCAATCGCGCCTTTCTCCACAGACGAATGCGCGTGTTCCGAACAGTAGATAACAAGCAGGGGCCATTCGCCTGTGGTTCGGCCTTCCGGACACGCATACACGCGCGCCGCCGCAATAGCGTGCATCACACCGATGGAAGCGGTGTCGTGAATCATGCCGAAAAATGTTTCGGGGAGCCCCATCCACTGCCGCAGCCAGCTCAGCGTCACCTGCTCCAGTTCCGTAAGGGCCGGTGACGTCTTCCATAAAATCCCGTTCGCATTTAAACCCGCGGCCAGCATCTCGCCGAGCACTCCCGGGCCGGAAGCCGTGTTGGCGAAATACGCCATGAAGCCGGGATGGTTCCAATGCGTCAGCCCGGGCACGATGGTCCGCTCAAAATCGCGCAGGATCGCGTCCATCGGCTCGCCCTCGGCCGGACCGCTCGCGGGAAGCGCGTCGATCACCTCGCCGGGCTTCAAGCGGGAGAGCACGGGAAAGCGCTCAGGATGCAGTTGATAGTCGGCCAGCCAGTCAACTACCTGGTGGCCCATGCGGCGAAATTCTTCCGGGGACATTCGTTATTTCTTGTGCGGTTCCGGCTTTGGAATGGTGGCCAGCCATGAGCTGAACCATTTCTTGAACTCTATGAGCATAGCGTTTTTTTCGGGCGGCAACGGCACGCCGAGCGGTCCCGTTTTCACACCGCGCTCACCGGCCGCGACCTTCACACCCACAGGCACGGGGAACCGGCTGATCCAAACTATGAATTCCAGAAGCTGACCTTCGAGACGGCTCGCGGCGGCCCCATCGAAGGACATGATCGCGCGGTCAAGCGCCGTCAGCAATTCCGGCACTGCGCAGGCGCAGCCCGAGACGACTCCGTCCGCCCCGCCCTGTCGCCCACGGACAAAGACGCCGTCGCTGCCCGCAAGCAGAGTGAAGCCGAGGTCCCGCTTCATTGCGAGCAGTTGCGAGAAGTAATCGAAGTCGCCGCTCGAATCCTTGATGCCTGCGAAGCGGCCGGTTGAGAGCAGCGCGCGTGCGGTTTCAATCGAGATGGCCGTAGTGAAAAGCGGAATGTTGTAGAGGATGATCGGAATGCGGCGAGGCACTTCGCTCGCAAACTGAGTGTAGAACTCGACCACGTCCTCCTGGTCGTAGCGGAAGAAGTATGGGGGCATGACCAGCAGTCCTGCCGCGTCCGACGAAATGGCTTCATTCGCGAGTTCGACCGCGCCATCCAACGTGGAGTGAGAAACGCCCGCGAGCACCGGTACACGGCTTCGCTTCACGCCAAGATGCACCAGCCGAATCCGGTCACCGAATGGGATGTGGAGGAATTCGCCCGTCGAACCCAGCAAGCAGATGGCTTGTGCGCCGCCGCGCACCAGAAAATCGATGAGGTCGAGCATGGCGGAAAAGTCCGCCTCATGCCCTTCCGCACGGTGCGGGGTGATGGCCGATGCGCAAACTCCTGAGAACACGCTCATATGCCAGAGAGGCGCATAATGTTTCCGGGCTTAGCTTAACATGGGGGGGTGCAAGACTCGTCGGACTTGTCTCACTGCGAGCGCGCTGCCGGACAAGAAAAATCCCTAACTAACAATACCCCGGGTGGTATATACTCATACGAGAGCAGTGGGCCCTTTTCGCCGGCGTGCTGACCATGGAGCAACATGCCGGAAACCAGAATCCTACTCCGCCTTGCCGTGCTCGGCTTAGCCGTTATCACTGTGCTCGGTGCGCAAGCCGACAAGCCGCCAAACAAGACAGACAACAACGTTGCGCCGGAGAGGTGGAACCTTTTCTACCAGGCGACTTCCATCGGGGATTATCACGGCACTTTCCGATCGCCTTACCAGGGCCCGAACAGCTTGCGCAACTACGTGGAGCGCGATGTTTCCCTGACCACTACGCTCTTCCTGGGTCTCCGCCTGGCAAAGAACACACGGCTTTATTTCAATCCGGAGATCGCGGGCGGGCGCGGCTTCAGCGGAGTTGACGGGATCGCGAATGCTCCCAACGGGGAGCTGCCGCGCGTGGCGACCGCAACGCCCAAGCCGTACCTCGCGCGGCTCTACATAACCCAGGATTTCGGGTTCGGGGACGAAACGGAAGCCGTTGAGAGCGAGCCGAATCAACTGGCGGGCAAACGCCCGGTGAAGCGGTACTCGATCACAGTGGGACGCTTCACAGTCACTGACTTCTTCGATAACAACCGCTATACTCACGACCCGCGCACGCAGTTCATGGGGTGGGCCGTTATGTATAACGGCGCGTGGGATTATCCGGCCGATGTCCGCGGATACACGTGGGGATGGGTGCATGAGTTCCATACGAAAAACTGGGCCTTTCGCTACGCAAGCGCGGCCATGCCGAAGGTAGCGAATGGGTTGCGCTTCGACCGCCGGGTGTTCCGCGATCGCGGGGATGTCTTCGAAGTAGAAAGACGCTTCAACATCGGCGCGCACCCAGGCGCGGTGCGGTTGCTCGAGTACATTAACCACGCCGACGCAGGCAACTATGCCGAGGCTATCCGTCTGGCGGACCTGACCGGCGGCCCGCCCAGCGTTATCGCGACGCGAAAGGTGGGCACGCTGAAGTACGGGACCGGTCTGAACGTGGAACAGGAGATCACTCAGGATTTGGGAGTCTTCGGACGGCTGGGTTGGAACGATGGAAAGACGGAAAGCTTCGCGTTCACGGCGATAGACCGCCTGGCAACAATCGGAGTCTCGGTCACGGGCACGCGGTGGAAGCGGCCCTTCGATACGGCTGCGGCGGAGTTGACGGTGAGCGGCATTTCCGGCGTCCATGCGCTCTACCTGCAGCGCGGGGGACTCGATTTCCTGATCGGCGATGGCACGCTGCGGTACGGGCCGGAAACCATCCCGGAGGCTTACTACAGCGCGCGCCTTTTCAAGGGATTCTTCGCGACGTTCGACCTGCAACACGTCACCAACCCCGCCTACAATCGGGATCGCGGACCGGTGTGGATTCCATCATTGCGGTTCCATCTGGAACTCAACGCGAAGACGCTTTTCAAAGCGAACGCGCCGTAGATCTACAACCGGCTGAGTTCCGAGAGATCCAGACGGCCGGTATAAATCGCCATTCCTATGGCCGCATGTATATCCATCGCCTGCAGCGCGCGAATGTCGTCGATCGTTGTGATGCCGCCCGCCGCGGTGATTTCATTCGAAGTCGCGGCACGCAACCGGCGAAACCAATCGAGGTCAGTGCCTTGCATCATGCCCTCCTTATCGACATACGTGCAGAGGAAGCCGGAGCAATACGGTTCGAGTGAATGAATCACTTCCTCCGCGGTGAAATCCATCGCGGCGCGCCAGCCCTTGATCACAATCTTCCCGTCTTTCGAATCCAGCGCGATGAGAAGATTCTCGCGCCCCACGGCGCCTACCAGCGCCCGCAGGAGTTCCGTGTTCGCGCCGCTCTCGGTAAACGCGGCTGTGCCGACGATGATCCGGTGGGCGCCCTGTTCCGCGAGGATTTTCGCGCGCGCGGCGGTACGTACGCCTCCGCCGACACGCGTCCGCGCCTTCGCCGCCAGAAGCTGCACGAGATCGTCGTTGGCGCCGTTGCCAATCGCGGCGTCCAGGTCGATGACCTGAATTTCCGGGAACGCCGCGAACTTCTCCAGCATTTCGAGAGGCGAATCGCCTTCCAGCGCTTTCTCGCGTCCTTGTACAAGCTGCACGACTTTGCCGTCCATCAGGTCAATGCAGGGAATAATCATTGCGCTCTCCGCACCGGAATGCCGGCGCGATCCAGATGTTCTTTGAGTTCTTCCACGGTGTAAGTTCCGTAATGAAAGATAGACGCGGCCAAGGCGGCGTCGGCTTCACCTTCCGTCAGCACGCGCGTGAAGTCATCCGGCTTCCCCGCCCCACCGGACGCGATCACCGGAATGCACGTGGCGCGCGAAACTGCGCGCGTCAGCTCGCAGTCGAAGCCGGTCTGGACACCGTCGGTGTCCATGGACGTCAGCAGGATCTCGCCCGCTCCCAGCACCTCGCCGCGCGCGGCCCACGCGACCACATCGATGCCTTCATCGTCGCGTCCGCCGCGGGTGTAGACGTTCCACGCACCGGGAGCGCGGCGCCGCGCGTCAATCGCCAGCACCACAGCCTGCGCGCCGAACTCCTCGCTCAGCTCGGTAATCAGTTCCGGACGGCGGATGGCCGCAGTGTTCACCGAGACTTTATCCGCGCCGGACATCAGAATCAGGCGCGCATCGGCCACGGACCGAATGCCTCCGCCGACGGTCAGAGGGATGAAGACTTTGCGCGCGGTGCGGGCGACTACATCAGCCATGGTGGCGCGGGCATCGCTCGATGCCGTGATATCAAGGAATACGACTTCATCCGCGCCATCGCGGTTATAGCGCTCCGCAAGTTCCACCGGATCACCGGCGTCTCGGAGATTAACGAAGTTCACGCCTTTGACGACACGGCCGTCGGTAACGTCAAGACAGGGAATTATGCGTTTGGCCAGCATGTTAAGCAAGCGTCATATATCGATAAAGTTTCGAACGATTTTCAGACCGATCGGTCCGGATTTTTCCGGATGGAACTGCACGCCGAAGATATTGCCGCTTTCGAGCACGGCCGTGTAAGGTACCGTGTACGTACATGCAGCTGCCGTGACAGCCGTCTCGGGCACGTAATAGCTGTGCGCGAAATACACATAGGGCTTCTCGCCCAACCCGCTCATTAGCCGCGAGGAAGCTCTTCGTTCGATATCGTTCCAGCCCATGTGAGGCACGCGCGCACCCTCTCCGAAACGGCGCACGGAGCCGGGAAAAATGGCGAGCCCGCGCTCGTCCGGCGCCTCCTCGCTGTCTTCGAACAGGGCATGCAACCCCAGACAGATGCCGAGGAACGGCACGCCGGCTTCGATGCGTTCGCGCAGTGCCGCGCGGACGTCGAGCCGATCGAGCGCGCGCATCATCTGGCCGAAATGGCCCACGCCCGGCAGCAGGATTTTCGATGCAGCGCGAAGGCCACCGGCGTCCCGCACCAGGGTGTATTCGGCCCCGATCTCTCCCAGCGTGTTCTGCACGGAACGCAGGTTGCCGGCGCCGTAATCGAGAATCGCAATCATAGCAGGCCTTTGGTGGAAGGAAGCTGATCCTTCAAGCGCGGATCGGTAGAGCAGGCGAATTTCATGGCGCGCGCGAAACACTTGAAGATCGCTTCGATCTTGTGGTGATTCGAGCGTCCGTACAGCACCTTGGCGTGAAAGTTCGCGCCCGCATGGTGCACGAAGCCATCGAAGAAATCCACCAGCAGTTCTGTTTGCAGATCGCCCACCAGCCGCACTTTCACTTTGTCTTCGTACACCAGTGCGGGGCGGCCGCCGAGGTCCACGGCGACCACCGCAAGCGTTTCATCCATCGGCATCACGAAGTATCCGGCCCGGTTGATGCCGCGCCGCTCACCTAAAGCTTTGGAGAAAAGCTGACCGAGCACGATGCCGACGTCTTCCACGGTGTGGTGCTGGTCGACGTCCAAATCGCCCGTGGCCTTCAGCGACAGATCGAATCCGCCATGCTTCGTGAACAGCTCCAGCATGTGATCCAGGAAACGAATCCCCGTGGAAACCTGGTAACGTCCGCGGCCTTCGATTTTGAGCGTGCCGCCGATCTGCGTCTCTTTCGTATCGCGCTGCACCGTAGCTTGGCGAGCCATCAGCCGGCCACCACCTTTTCCATCTGGTTGATGTCGTCCAAAACTGCGATGGCGCCTTCCTTCTCCAGCAGCGCGATGAGCATTTCCACACGCGGACTGCCCGGAGCCGCAATGCCGATGAACGGAACACCAGCCGCCTTCGCCGCCCGCGCATCGTCCACCGTATCGCCGATGTACCAGATCTTGTCATGCGGTACCAGACTACGGATTTTGACGATACCTTCGGGAGCGGGTTTTGCTTCGGTCACGTCATCGACGCCAACCACTTCACGAAACCGCTCCGGCGCGAAACGCGAAAGCGAGGTGTTCGCCTCCCAGCGCAGGCGGCCGGTGAACACGGCCAGAGCATTGTTCACCGCGAGACGGTCGAGGAGGCCGCTTTCGGGAATCCAGCGCTCGCGCATGATGAGGCCATTGCCGCCCTCGCCGTGAAAAATCGACTGGAAGAAATCGACAACATCCTGGTAGGCGACCTCCCTGCCGGCGTCCTGAATGAGGCGGTGCGAGAGGGCCCAATCGTCGTTCCAGCCACCCTGGTTCTTGTAGTCCTGAATCATTTCGCGCGATACCTCGATACCGGCAAAATGCGCCACGGTCTGTTGAATCGCCGTGCGATACGATTCGGTGACGTCCACCAGGACGCCGTCCATGTCGAAAATGAGTAAGTTCGCGGGCACTACCAAATCCTCTCCAGTTCTTCGAGCAGTCGACGCGTCTGGTCGCGCGTTCCCACAGTAATGCGGACGCCGCCCTTGATCTCGTAACTGCGGTCGCGCACTAAGATGGCGCGCTCGCGCAGCGCGTCGCGAACTTGTATGGCGCGCTTTCCCACGAGAGCCAGTACGAAATTTCCGGAGCTTGGCACGTAGGAGATGCCCAGACGCTCGAGCCCTAAGCAGAGCAGTTCACGCGCGGCAAGCACTTCGGCGACATACTGCTCGACGTAGTCCGTGTCCCGGACGGCTTCGTGCGCCGCCAGCGCCGCCATAGTGTTCACGCTGTAAGGCGACTGAGCCTTGTGCATGTAGGCGATGTTTGCCTCATGTGAAAACAGGCAACCGATGCGCATTGCGGCCAAGCCGTAGACCTTTGAAAACGTGCGACTAACGAACAGATTCGGCACGCTCTGGATCCACGGGAGCGCGGTCACTCCGCTGAATTCGTAGTAGGCCTCATCCACCAGCACCACCGCGCGGCGCGCGCGCTTCAGAATTCGCTCGATGCCTTCCAATCCGATGCCGCTTCCCGTCGGGTTGTTCGGGTTCGAGATAATGACAGCGCGCGTGGATGGCGTGATGGCGGCGACCAGATCCTGCAAGGGGAACTCGAAGCGGGGAGCGGGATAATCGACCTCGACCACCTTTGCTCCGGCCACTTCGGAATAGAAGCGGTACATGGCATAGGACGGACGCAGAATCAGGACTTCGTCGTTATCGTCAACATAGGTGTTGATGAACACCTGGATCGCTTCATCGGTGCCGTTGGTCAGGATGAACTCGCCGGGTTCGACGCGGAAATGTTCCGCGAGCGTCTGCTTAACGGTTTCGTAAGAGGGATAGACGGAGAGGCGCCCCGGCGTCAGGCAATCCTTCAGATATTCAATCACGCGGGGAGAACAGCCCACTGTGTTTTCGTTGAAATCGAGACGCAGCTTCTCGATGCGGTTGCCGGTGGGAGGAGAATAGGGGGCCATTGCCTGGACGGCTTTGCGGGGGCGGACGGCGCCTTTGGGGAGTTTAGTTCGCAAGGCGGACCTCTACCGAACGTGCGTGGGCTTCGAGGCCTTCGGCGCGGGCGAGTACGGTTACCGAGGGTTCGATTCGCGCGAGCGCTTTGCGGTCGAGCTGCTGGACGGTGATTACTTTCAGGAAGTCGTTTACAGAGAGGCCGCCACGCACCCGGGCCGCGCCGCCTGTGGGTAGCACATGGTTCGGGCCCGCGGCATAATCCCCGGCTGCCTCGGGGCTAAACGGTCCTATGAAAACGCTGCCCGCGTGGCGCACACATGGGAGAAGCGAATCGTCTGGGATACTCAGGTGCTCCGGCGCGAATTGATTCGAGAGCTCGACAGCTTGCGTCAGTGAACGGACGACAACGATCGCGCTATTGCGTGTGATCGATTCGCGCGCCACCGCCGCCGTGGGTAGACTTGCCAACTGGCGTTCGATCTCCTTAGCGACCGCGTTCGCCAGTCGCTTGGACGTGGTCAGGAGCACTGCGCTCGCGTCCACGTCATGCTCGGCCTGGGCCAGCATATCGGCGGCGAGGAATTTCGGGTCGCCTTCAGCGGCGATGATCAGGATTTCCGTGGGGCCCGCGACAAAATCGATCCCCACTTCGCCCGCGAGGAGCTTCTTCGCGGCGGCCACATAGATATTGCCCGGTCCCACGATACGATCCGCACGCGGAACCGTCCTGGTCCCGAACGCAAACGCCGCAATCGCATGGGCGCCGCCCATCTGAAAGACATGATGAGCGCCAAGCAACTGCGCCGTGCCGAACACCTCATCGACCGCACGCGGCGAGCATATGCAGATGCGCGGCACTTTCGCGACCTGCGCCGGAATCACCGTCATCATCAGGGTGGAAGGCAGCGGGTAGCGGCCGCCGGGGATGTACGCGGCCACCGTGTCGAGCGGCCGAACGATCTGTCCGAGGCGCAGCCCCGGCTTCAGCGGTTGGAAATGCTCGCGCGGCAACTGGCGTCGCGCGAAGTCACGGATGTTTGCGCCGGCATGTTCGAGCGCGGCGCGGAACTCCGGCGAAAGGCGCGACGCCGCCCGCGCCAACTCGGCTTCCGGCACAGCGACGGTCTTGCGTTCCAGATTGTCGAACTGTCGCGCGTATTCGAGCAGCGCGCGATCGCCGCGCTTGCGTACATCCGCCAGAATCGGCGCGACCACCGCTTCGGCTTCGCCGAGACGCGCCGCGCGCCGCGCGAGCACGCGGCCCATATCACCTGATGCGAGTATCCGGATCATGCTACATCACGATCTTGTTCAGCGGATACTCGACGATTCCCTGCCCGCCTGCCTGTTTCAGCCGCGGGATAATATGCCGAACTGTGGATTCGTCCAGGATCGTGTTGACCGCGAACCATTCCGGATCGGTCAGATGAGAGATGGTGGGCATCTTCAGAGCGGGCAGCACGCCCAGCACGGCATCGAGCGCGCTCGCCGGAACGTTCATCATCAACCCGACTTTGCCCAACGCGTTAATTGCGCCTTCCAACAACAGCTTGAGGTCTTCCAGTTTCCGGCGCTTCCACTCGTCCTCCCAGGAAGCCGCGTTCGCGATCAGCTGGGTGTTCGATTCCAGCACGGTGTCTATGATCTTGAGCTTGTTCGCGCGCAACGAAGATCCCGTTTCGGTCACTTCAACGATCGCGTCCGCCAGCACGGGCGGCTTCACTTCGGTGGCGCCCCAACTGAACTCCACCTTCGCCTTGACCCCATGGGAGGCGAGATAGCGCCTGGTTGTGGCAACGAGTTCCGTCGCGATAATCCGCCCTTCGAGATCCTTCACCGTGTGAAAAGGCGACGACTCGGGAACCGCGAGCACCCAACGCACTTTACCGAAGCTCTGCTTGGCGTAAACCAAGTCGGCCACCGCGACCACACGGGCGTCGTTTTCTTCCACCCAATCGCGCCCGGTGAGCCCGGCATCCAGAATGCCATCCTCCACGTAGCGCGCCATCTCCTGCGCGCGGATCAGCATGCACTCCATCTCGGGATCGTCGACGGCGGGGAAATAAGAGCGGCTGCTGGTGGTGATGTTATAACCCGCGCGCCGGAAGAGATCGATGGTCGCGTTTTCCAGGCTGCCTTTCGGGATTCCGATCTTCAGCGTCACGCTTTACTCCCGTACACCGCATCGGGATCGTACGCGCGCGCTTCCGTTTCCACCCATTGGCCGCCTTCCAGTCGCCGGTAGAAGCAGCTCTCGAAGCCGTTGTGGCAGACTCCGGGTCCCAGGGCTTCGACGCGCACCAGCAGCGCATCCTGGTCGCAATCCGTCGCGATACTCTTCACCGCGAGCCGGTGGCCCGAGCTCTCGCCCTTGAGCCAGAGCTTCCGGCGCGAGCGGCTATAGAACGTCGCGAAGCCCGTTTCCACAGTCTTGCGGAAGGCTTCGTCGTTCATGTGGCCGACCATGAGCACGCGCCCCGAGCGGTCGTCCTGTATCACCGCGGTCACCAGTCCATCCGATTTGCTGAAATCCAGATCCATGCAAATAAAAAGCCCGCCGGAACTGCGGCGGGCATCCTTTCCGATCTTGTTATTGCGAAAAACTGAGTCTAGGAAAGTACACGCCGCACACGAACCACCCCATGATGATGAAGATGCGGATGGAGGCCGGCGAATACGGGCGACATAAACCCCGAGTATAGCAAACTCACTCCAGTTCCAGCGCCAGAAACAGCAATTTCCCGTCGCGTTCCACCTGCAAAACGGCGGGGTCGCCGGGCTTGATGGCGTCGACGATCTTGCGCAGGGTCTCGATATCCGCCACCGGCGCATTGTTCACGGAATAAATCACGTCACCAATCGCCAGCGCGCCGTTGCCCGAGTACGGCGAGCTCTGGCTGCGCGCGCCGACGATGACGCCATACTTGCGCCGAAGATCCGGCAGCATATCCGCCGTCTTCTTGTCCATAGCGATGCCCAATATGCCGAGCCGCGCCACTGTGTTTTTCTCAGGGGTCACCATGTCGGCGAAACGCTGCGGGTCGGAGTCGCGCTCAACTACCTCCACAGTTGTTTCCAGCGTGTCGCTGCCGCGTAAGACCTTGAGCTGAACCTTATCCCCGACCGGCTTGCGGTAGAGATAGAGCTCCAATTGGCGCGCATTGTCCAGGAACCGGCCGTCGACGGACTGGACGATATCGCCGACCTTTACGCCGGCCGTGTCGGCTGGTCCTTCCGGATCCACATCCGCCAGCAGCACGCCGTAGTCCTGTGGCAGGCTCAGGCCCTTGGTCAACTGGGGCGTGATGGTCTGGGCCGAGACGCCGATCTCCCCGCGATGGACGTGGCCCGATTTCTTGATCTGCGAGTAGACGGAGTTCACCAGGTTACTCGGAATCGCGAAGCCGATACCCTCGTTGCCTCCGGATTGCGTGTAAATGAAAGTATTGATGCCCACCACGTGGCCCTCCGTATCGAGCAGCGGGCCACCGCTGTTGCCCGGATTGATCGACGCGTCAGTCTGGATGTACGACATCGGGTCGTCGGTCTTCAACTGGCGGCCGGTGGAGCTGACCACGCCCATGGAAACCGAGTTCTCCAGACCGAAAGGATTGCCCACCGCGATCACGACTTGCCCCTGCCGCAGTTTCTCGGAATCCCCGAAAGCCAGATGGGGCAGCCCGGTCATATCGATTTTGATCACCGCCAGATCGGCTTCGCGGTCCAGGCCGATTACCTTCGCATCGAGCAACTTTGCGCGACGCTCGATGCGCCGGTGGCCCTCGACGACGGGAGTCGGAAATAAAAGTTGAACCTGCACCCGCCGCGCAGTCTGGACCACGTGCGAGTTCGTGACGATGTACCCGTCCGGTGTCAGAATCACGCCGGATCCGGAGCTGCGCTGCCGCGAGATCAGGCTGGTGTTGGTCGTGGTGCCTTCTTCATTAAACGAATATCCGGTGGAAAAAATCTGCACCACGGCATGGCTCACTTTGTTCGAGAGCGCCTCCATGGCGGTGCTGAATTCGCGGAGCGAATCGATTTTCTTTTCCGGTGCGGCGGCGGTGTCTTGCGCAATTGCGGGGGGCATGAGGAAAGCTACGAAGACGAGCAGACAAGTTCTAGTGTTTTCAAGCATTTGCTGGGCTCGCTCCAACCATTTCGGCCTTAGGGTTGTCGGGATACTTATTAGAACCCGTATAAGCCTTTTAGTTTCATACAATGTTCGTACAAATTGACAAAGGTGCGATGGCGATTGTACGTTAAAGCAAGTTGATGCCCACAGCTCAAATCCGACGGGTTTTCCTTCGGGTATCAGTGTTTTCGCTGATGGCGATGCTCGTCCTGTTGGGCGGCGTGGCGAAACATAGTCAGTTCGGCTGCAGGGACCATCCGCACTATCTTTCGCAAGCGGTCAAAATGAGCCAGGCTCCGGTGCAAGACACCTGCGCCGTTGCTGTACCATCCACCGCATTCACGCCGGTGAGCGAAATAGTGGCTGAGGTGTCCGCGGTAGACGTCCCTCCCGCGCTTCTTCCACCTGTCGCCAGGTTGACTCCGCTTCTTATCTAGTTCCTATCTCGTTCTCATTCGGGCGTAACAGGCCGAAGCCTGTTTGAACGTTGGAGATGACGGGTCCCCTTGGAGGTTGGAAGAGATGCGAAAGATGCTTGCCTGTGCGGCTTGCACCGCCTGTCTTTTAGCGGCAGGTTGTTCACACACAGAAAAATCCGCGAAAGCGAGTGAATCCGATAGTCCTCCTGTAGTGGCGGTCGCCGAGGCCGCACGGCAGGATCTTTCGCGAACCGAAGTTCTGTCGGCCGAGTTCCGGCCATTTCAGGAAATTGATGTTCACGCCAAGGTGGCGGGATACATCAAGAAGATCTACGTGGATGTTGGCGACCACGTTAAGTCGGGCCAGACGCTGGCCGTCCTGGAAATTCCGGAGATGGCGGATGAACTGACGCTGGTGACCGCGGCCAGGAGCCGCAGTAGCGCGCAAGTTCAGCAACAGAAGGAAGAACTGGCGCGCGCCCAGGCTGCCCATGAAGGCTCGCATCTGGTATATCAACGACTCGCCGACGTCATGAAGGCCCAACCAAAGCTGGTAGCGGAGCAAGAAGTTGATGACGCGCGCGCCAAAGATCAGGTGGCCGAAGCGGCGGTGTCCGCAGCCAAGGCCTCGCTCGCGGCGGCCGAACAACAGGTCGCCGTGGCCCAGGCGAACGTTGCGAAGACGACCGACATGAACGCGTATGCCCAGATCACCGCGCCTTTCACGGGTGTGATCACGAAGCGCTACGCCGATACGGGAGCGATGATTCCGGCGGGAACATCGTCGTCAAGCAACGCGATGCCCGTGGTCAAGCTGGCTGAGATCAGCCTGCTGCGGCTGATTCTACCGGTACCGGAATCGATTGTGCCCCACATCCGCCTGGGAGAGCCGGTTGAGGTGCGCGTTAACTCTCTCGGCCGCTCCTTTCAGGGAAAGGTTTCCCGCTTCGCCAGCTCGGTAGCCGTGGCGACGCGAACCATGGAGACCGAAGTCGACGTCCCCAACCCGGGTCAAACACTGGTTCCAGGCATGTACGCGGAGGCCGTGTTGACACTCGAACGGCATCGCGACGCGCTCGCCGTTCCGCTGCAGGCGGTGACCAGGCAGGGCGATCTTTCGACCGTGTTTCTCGTCGATACCAGCCATCGCCTTGAAAGCCGCCCCGTGCGAATCGGCATCGAGACACCGGATCGGGTAGAGATTCTCGACGGACTGAAGCCGGGCGACCTGGTGGTGGTCGCGGGACGAAGCGAGCTGAAGCCGGGGCAAACGGTGCAACCCAAGGTCACGGGCGCGGCGCCCGTGAGGGAGCAATAGCGATGTCCGGATTTGCTATTCGTAACCCCTACTTGATTGTGGTTCTCTGCCTGGTAATCCTGGTCGTGGGCATGTCGAGCCTGGTCCGGATGCCGGTGGACATGTTCCCGACCATCAACATCCCCGTGGTGGTTGTCGCCACGTTTTATTCAGGCATGCCGCCCGAACAGATCGAGACCGATATCACCAGCCGCTTCGAGCGCTTCTTCACGCTGGCCAGCGGGATCGATCACATGGAATCGCGCTCCCTGCCGGGAGTCAGCGTGATCAAAGTTTACTTCCAGCCCGGGATGAATGCGGATTCCGCCGTGGGAACCATCTCCAACCTCGCCATGGCACAGTTGCGCAGGCTACCGCCCGGCACGCTGCCGCCTGTGGTGTTGAAGTTCGACGCTTCGAGCCTTCCCGTGTGCCTGGTCACGTTCAAGGGCGCCGGGCTGACTGAGACGTCATTGCGCGACATTGCGCAGTACCAGGTTCGGAACCAGATCGCGAGCGTGCCCGGCGCTTCCGTTCCTCAACCGTTCGGAGGCCGTTACCGCCAAATCATGGTGTACGTCGATCCTTACCGCCTGGAAGCCCACCAGATGAGCCTCATGGATGTGGTGCGCTCCATCAATGAATCCAACCTCATCCTGCCTGCCGGCGACGTGCGCATCGGCAACCTGGATTACAACATTTACACGAACAGTCAGATTCCCGACATTGCCTCGATCAACAAACTCCCGCTGCGCACGGTGGGCCAGGCTTCGGTTACGGTGGGGGACGTGGGTCATGCCCAGGACGCGGAGACGATCCAGACCAATGAGGTCCGCGTCGATGGACAGCGTTCCGTTTATCTGCCCGTTCTGAAGCAGGGCGGAGACACGAACACTATCGCCATCGTGAACGGAATTCGCGATGGGCTTACGCATCTCCTCGATGTGCCGAAGTCTCTGGTAACGCGAGTGGTGTTCGATCAATCGGTTTTCGTAAAAACGGCGATCGAGACGCTGCTGCACGAGGGCGGCATCGGTCTGCTGCTCACCTCGCTGATGATCCTTGTCTTCCTGGGTAGCATGCGGGCCACGGTCGCAGTCTTCTTCTCTATTCCGCTTTCGGCGCTCGCGACATTCATTGCGCTGTCTCTCGGCGGGAGTTCCATCAACAGCATGATTCTGGGTGGCCTGGCGCTGGCATTCTCCCGGCTGATCGATAACTCCGTGGTTGTGCTCGAGAACATCTACCGGCATCTGGAAATGGGCGAGTCGCCTGAGGAAGCCGCGGACAAGGGCGGACGCGAAGTGGCGCTCCCGGTATTGGCCGCGACGCTGACGACGGTTGTCGTGTTCTTTCCCGTGACGTTCCTTTACGGCGTCAGCCAGTTTCTTTTCAAGGCGCTGGCGCTGGCCGTCGTCATCTCACTTTTCGCTTCTTACATCGTTGCCCTCACGGTGGTGCCGCTGTTCTGCGCGCGGTTCATCAAAGCTCCCCACGGCCACGGCGGTCACGAGGGGTCTCGCCGCAGCCTGGGAGCCCGCTTCAACGATTCCTTCAATCGCGGTTTCCAGGCCATGCTTGGCGGATATGACCGGCTCGTGGAAAAAGCGTTGAACCGTCCCGTGACTGTTGTCATGGGCCTGCTCGGCGTTTTCGCGATCAGTCTTGCGATCTTTCCGCTCTTGGGCCTCTCGTTCTTCCCGCGCACGGACGCCGGACAGTTTGTCATCAACCTGAAAGCTCCCACGGGAACACGGCTTGAGGTAACCAACGATTACGTGAAGAAGGTGGAGCAACTGGTGCGCGAAGTGGTTCCCGCCGAGGATCTCGGGATGATCGTCTCGAACATAGGCAGCACGCCGGATTTCTCGGCGATCTACACGACAAACTCCGCTCAGCATACGGCCTTCGTTCAGGTCAGTCTGAAGGAGGACCACAAGGTCGGAAGCTACGAGTACATGGCGCGGCTCCGCAAGCGGATGGCGAGCGACCTGCCGCAGCTGGTTTCGTACTTCCAATCCGGCGGATTGGTGGACGCTGTCCTGAACCTCGGCCTCCCGGCGCCCATCGACGTGCAGGTTGGGGGATCCAACCTGCGCGCGGGTTATCGCCTTGCCTCTACCATCGCCGCCCAGGTGCGCCATTTGCCCAACGTGAGCGATGTCTTCATTCCCCAGGATGTCGATTATCCGGCTTTGCAGCTCGACATCAACCGGGAGCGCGCCTCGCAACTTGGATTGAACCAGCGAGAGGTGGTGAATAACGTGATCACCGCCCTGACCTCCAATACAATGATTGCCCCCAGCTTTTGGATCGACCCAAAGACGGGCAACGACTACATGTTGACGGTTCAATATCCCGAATCGCAGGTCCAGACAATACGCGATTTGAAGGCGATCCCGCTGCGCTCCGCCGCGCAGGCAAGCCCGACCCGGCTCGATATGGTGAGCCAGGTTACACGCTTCGAATCGCCCACTGAGGTGGACCACTATCAATTGCGCCGAATCACCGATATCTACGTGCAACCAACGAACGAAGACCTGGGTAGTGTCGCGAATGCCATCGACGGAGTAATCGCCCGAACCGGCGTTCCCGCGGGCCTCACCGTGACGATGCGCGGAATGGTGCAGGGCATGCGAACTTCTTTCAAGAGCTTCGGCATCGGGCTCACGATGGCGGTGGTGTTGCTGTTCCTCATTCTGGTGGCCCAGTTCCGCAGTTTCACGGACCCGTTCCTGATTCTGCTGGCCGTACCCACGGGCCTTACCGGGGTGTTGCTCACGTTATGGCTGACGAATACAACCCTGAATGTGATGTCGCTGATGGGAATCGTGATGCTCGTGGGTATCGTGGTCTCGAACAGCATTCTGATTGTCGAGTTCACGCACAGGCTGCGGGATGACGGTATGGAAATGCGGGAAGCGGTGGCGACCGCGTGCCGGGTGCGACTTCGTCCGGTGTTGATGACGTCGCTCGCCACCATCATCGGACTTCTTCCGATGGCTCTCAAGCTTGGTGCGGGCAGTGAATCCTATGCGCCGCTGGCGCGCGCGATCTGCGGCGGGTTGACCGTCTCGGTATTGCTGACCGTGTTCGTGGTACCGGCCGGGTATCTGTTGATGTACCGGAATCGGGAGGCTCGATGAGCCGCCGTTTTCTGCTCCTTGTCGCGGCCGGATCGCTATGGGCCCAGCAACCCGTTCCGCTCACGCTTCAGAACGCTGAAGCCACGGCGGTAAAGAACAATCCCGATGTGAGCGCAGCGCTGCTGAATGCTGCCGCGGCGAATCAGGTGACGATTGAAACTCATTCAGCGGCGCTTCCCTCGGTATTCGGGAGCGTGACCGGAGCGGGATCGCTGACCGGAAGCCGTGTGGCCGCCGGAGGTTTGAATAATCCGATCATCTACGATCGTTTGGCGGCGGGCGTCACCGTATCTCAGCTCATCACCGACTTTGGGCGGACACGCGATCTGACCGAAAGTTCGCGGCTGCGCGCGCAAGCGCAGGAAAGCTCGGCAAAAGCCACTCGCGCGGATGTGGTTCTTCAGGTGGATAACGCCTACTTCAGCGCCCTGCGCGCACAGACCGTCTTGACCGTTGCCGATGAAACCGTTAAGGCGCGGCAAACCGTCGCGGATCAGGTCACGGCCCTGGCAAACAGCAAGTTGAAATCCGGACTCGACGTAAGTTTCGCGAACGTGAATCTTTCGCAGGCGAAACTCCTGTTGGCCGACGCGCAGAACGCAGTGCAATCGGCGCAGGCGGATCTGGCGCGGGCCATGGGCCTTCCGGCGCGTCAGCAGTTCCAACTCTCCGACCCCGGCACGCCCGGCGCTCCGCCCACCGATCCGGGGCCGCTCGTCCAGCAATCCCTGGCGAACCGGCCGGAACTCGCCAGCCTGCTCGCCGACTACAACGGCTCGCTCAAGTTCGCTTCTGCGGAGAAAGAACTTCGCAACCCGACACTGAGCGGACTGGCGACTGCAGGCGGCATTCCGGCGCATGAGGCGGCGCTACGAGGCCGGTATGCGGCCGCCGGCATCAATCTGAACATCCCGATATTCAACGGGCATCTGTTCAGGGCGCGGCAGACGGAAGCGGAACTTCGCGCTCAGGCTGCGGAACAAAATCTACGGTCGGAACAAAACCGGATTACGCGGGATGTTACGGTGGCGCTGCTGAACGCGAACAACGCGTACCAGCGGGTGGGGCTGACAGCGGAACTGGTGGCGCAGGCCTCGCAATCGCTCGATCTGGCGAAGGCGCGCTACGATCTGGGCTTGAGCTCGATCGTGGAACTCAGCCAGGCTCAGCTCAACAAGACCTCGGCCGAGATTGCGGCTGCCTCGGCGAAATTCGACTATGCCTTGCAGCGTGCGGTCCTGGATTTTCAAACCGGGGTGGTGCGATGAAGCCTTTCGTGACCTGCCTTCTCCTTTGTGCTGAACAACCACAGACGACAAAAAACGATCGTCTGTGCCACGCCTGCCTTCTCCTTACCGCTGAAGAGTTCACTTACTAACGTCCAACGACCTTCCGCACGTCGGTATTGTCGTAATCATCCGTCACGCGCACTGCAATAGTATGCTCCCCGGCGGGCGCGGC
>JAOAPQ010000332.1 GCA_025462965.1 Bryobacterales bacterium | reverse complement strand
AACGCTGGCATGCGGCCAATCCGCGCGCCGCATTTTTCGCGCTGTTCTCGCCCGAGTACCGAAGGCGCACGCTGCTGAACGCCCTGTTCCTGCTCGTTTCGATGATCGGCTTGTGGGCCGGTTCGGTATACGTGCCTTCGTCGGTAACCCAGATCGCGTTGCGCGATGGCTACACGGCGGAAACGGGGGCGCGCATCGCATCATATGCCGCGATGCTGCTCTCCGCGGGCACCATTCTCGGATGCCTGTTCACTCCCTGGCTGGCGAACCAGCTCGGGAGGCGTGGCGCGACTGCGGCGTTTTTTGCCTTGATGGCCGCGGTGATCGCGCTCGCTTTCGGACACGTCTTCTACCTGCCGCATAACGCCCTGCCATGGTTCATCGCGTGCCTGTTCTTTCTCGGAATCGGCGGCGCCAGCTTTTGCGTGTACACCATTTGGCTGCCTGAGCAATACCATACGGAATGCCGCGCGAGCGCGTTTGCGTTCGCCACCTCTTCCGGGCGCTTCATCGCGGCCGGCGTCACGTTCCTTGTCGGCTCGGGCGTGGCGCACTACGGGACCATCGGCACGCCTGTCGCGTTCACTTCGCTGGCCTTCGCGTTGGGGCTGTTGCTGCTGCCGCTCGGCAAGGAGACGAAAGGAAAACCTCTACCGGAATGAATCTCTGTCATCTCTTCGATCTCTCGCTCACCGGCCGGCGCGACACCATTGCGCTCGAATTCCAGGACCGCTCGTACACCTTCGGCGAGCTCGATTCACGCAGTAATCGCGTCGCGCAGCTGCTCCTATACACGATTTGGCTGCCTGAGCAATACCATACGGCATGCCGCGCGAGCGCGTTTGCGTTCGCCACCTCTTCTGGGCGCTTCATCGCGGCCGGCGTCACGTTCCTGGTCGGCTCGGGCGTGGCGCACTACGGGACCATCGGCACGCCGGTGGCGTTCACTTCTCTGGCCTTCGCGCTGGGGCTTTTGCTGCTGCCGCTCGGCAAGGAGACGAAAGGAAAACCTCTACCGGAATGAATCTCTGTCATCTCTTCGATCTCTCGCTCACCGGCCGGCGCGACACCGTTGCCCTCGAATTCCAGGATCGCTCGTACACTTTCGGCGAGCTCGATTCGCGCAGTAATCGCGTCGCGCAGCTGCTCGTACGCAAGGGTATGCAGCCCGGCGATCGATTGTGCGTGTATCTGCCCAATTGCGTCGAGATGATCGATATCTATTTGGCCTGCGTGAAGACCGGCGTGATC
Source organism: Bryobacterales bacterium (assembly GCA_025462965.1). GTDB lineage: Bacteria > Acidobacteriota > Terriglobia > Bryobacterales > Bryobacteraceae > JALYXI01. The sequence continues at coordinate 1,783 of JAOAPQ010000332.1, read as the reverse complement.
TTCGTGCCGATCAATATCCTGTACCGCGACCGCGAGATCTCGCATATTGTCGCCGACGCCGAGCCGCGCGAGGTGATTTCGGATCCGTGCTGGACGGAGGAAGCCGCAGCCCTCGAGGACACACGGCCGCAGATTTTCCCGGACGGAGACGACGCGGCGGGAATCATTTACACCTCCGGCACTACCGGTCCGTCGAAGGGCGCCATACTCAGCCATAACAACTTCGCCGCCAATGCCGTGAACCTGCTGGCCTGCTGGAAGATCACGAGTGAAGATCGCCTGCTGCTCGGGCTGCCGCTGTTTCACGTTCACGGACTGGGCAACGGGCTGCACTGCTGGCTCGCGAGCGGATGCCGCATGCGTCTCCTGGAGCGATTTGAGTATCACAAGGCGGCGGATGAATTCCGGGCTTTCCGGCCCACCCTGTTCTTCGGCGTGCCGACTATCTATGTGCGGTTACTCGGGATGGGGCAGGGAATTGCGCGCGAGATCGGCGCGTTCATGCGATTGTTTGTATCCGGGTCCGCGCCCCTTCCGGCGCAGGTCCTGGAAGACTTTCGCGCGCTGTTCGGCCACACCATTCTGGAGCGCTACGGAATGAGCGAAACGCTCATGAACATGAGCAACCCGTATGAAGGCGAGCGCCGGCCGGGCACAGTGGGCCTGCCGCTCCCCGGCGTCTCCGTGCGGCTCGATGAGCAGACGGGCGAGATCTATCTGCGCGGTCCGAATGTCTTCAGTGGCTACTGGCGCCGCGAGGAAGCCACGCGGGCGGCCTTCGTGGATGGCTATTTCCGCACCGGCGATCTCGCTACAAGATCTCCGGATGGTTACTACACCCTCAGCGGGCGCAAGAGCGATCTGATCATATCCAGTGGATTCAATATCTATCCCCGCGAGATCGAGGAGTTCTTACAGGAGCAGCCGGAGATCGCCGAGGCGGCCGTGGTGGGGCGGTCCGATGCGGTGCGGGGCGAGGTGCCGGTCGCCTATGTGGTGGTGCTCGCCGGGTTCGACGCGGCCGGGATGCGGTCACGCTGCCGGGAGAAGCTGGCGTCGTTCAAAGTACCGAAGGAGTTTGTAGAAGTAGAGAAATTGCCGCGTAATGCGATGGGCAAGATTGAGAAGCATAGGTTATAGGTAACATGAGATTTATGCGTTCACTTATCGCCGCACTTGGGTTCTGCTCGGTGATCTATGCCGCGGCGTCGTCCGGTATTACGCCTTCTCACCTGCTGGGTTACATTCGCGTTCTCTCTTCGGACGAATTCGCCGGACGCGGGCCAGGTACGCCCGGCGAACAGAAAACGGTCGGGTACCTGATCGCGCAGGCGACGAAGCTGGGACTGCAGCCGGGGAATCCCGATGGCACCTTCATCCAGAAGGTTCCGTTATGGGGCATCCGAACCTCTGGCACCGTCGCCCTCACCGCAGCCGGGAAAGAACTTCCGATGACCCCGCGCCAGGATTACTTGCTCTCTTCGCAAAATCCGAAGACCGCCATCGACATCGTGAATTCGCCGATTGTTTTTGCCGGTTATGGCGTTGTCGCTCCCCGATACGGCTGGGACGACTACAAGAACATCGACGTCAAAGGCAAGACCGTCCTCATCCTTTCCGGCGATCCGCCCGTACCCGACCCGAACAACCCCGCCCAGCTGGACGAAAAGATGTTCCTCGGCAAGGCGTTGTCCGCTTACGGGCGGCCTGCCTCGAAATACGAGACCGCCTACGCGAAAGGCGCCGTCGCCGTGCTCACCATCTTCACCCCGCGCACGGGCGC
>JAOAPQ010000331.1 GCA_025462965.1 Bryobacterales bacterium | reverse complement strand
TCAGGCCGGGGTTCATCTATACCGGTTTGCACGCGAAAGGCGGTGAGGCCGGCCGCGTCGACCGGGTTAAGGCGCTGGTGCCGATGCAAAGGGGCGGGAGACCGGAGGAAGTCGCGGCGGCGATCCTTTGGCTGCTGTCCGGCGAGGCGTCTTATATAACAGGAACAATCGTGGATGTAGCGGGCGGCCGGTAGCCAGGCGGAAAGCCATTGTGGGCTATACTAAACTCGTTCTCGGAGGATTTATGAACAAGGGATTGTGCCTTCTCGCGTTTGCGCTCGCTTCTCCCGTCGCGGCGCAGTTCGTCGACGCCGTGCGGAACAACCAGGCCAAGCCCGGATACGTCAATGGGTACAGTAACTGGAAAGAAGATCAGGTGGTTCTGGCCCCGATCGTGAATCCCGTCGCTGCCCCCAGTTCCCCCAAGCCGACCTTTGGCTTGCTGAGCCCCTACTCGGTGCCGCCGCCTCCCAAGGACCTCGCGGCTGGCCTTCCTGACCGCGCGCGTGAGGCTCTGGAAACTGCTGCCACCGCCGATGGCGGAGTTACGGCGACGACCGACGCGAATGGCGTCACCCGATTCGCCACCACGGTTTACGCGCCTCCGAGGTTTAGTGCGGAGTCAAGACCCCATGAACTCCACCTGTCTCCGCTCAACGAAGCGCTCATCAAGAGCCTGAACGTTCTTGGCGGTTTCGATCTCCCTGCGAAATCGGAAGTAAGAATTCCGGGAAGAAAATAAGCCTCGATTGGCGGGCGTCAGCCCACGCGGGCACTCTCCTATTGCTTTCCAATATCAAACCTGTCAGACTCTCTATGGTTAAACAATAGGAGAGTCGTGGGCGACAAAACGGACGTCTGGCAGGGCACGCTTGCGTTAATGGTGCTGAAAACCATTGAGGCGCTCGGACCGCTTCACGGATACGGGATCGCTCGCCGCATTGAGCAGACCAGCGGCAATCTCCTCTCGTTGAACTATGGAACCCTGTATCCTGCGCTGCTGAAGCTGGAGCAGGAGGGATCGATTTCCTCCGAATGGGGCGTCTCGGAGAATAACCGCAGGGCCAAGTTCTACAAGCTCACGCGCGCGGGCCGGAAACAACTCGAAAAAGAAACGCGAAATTGGGAGCAGACCACCGCCATTCTCGCGCGCTTCCTCGCTCCCTCGGGGGATCCCGCATGAAGCTGCTACGGGCGTGGTTCTCGCGGCTCAGCGGTATGTGGCCTGACGAGCGCCGGGAACGCGAGTTCGCCGATGAGATCGAGGGTCATCTCCAGATGCACATCGACGACAATCTCCGGTCCGGCATGACTCCGGAACACGCACGGCGCGAGGCGCTTCTGAAGTTAGGGGGCATCGAGTCCACCAAAGAGGCCTACCGGGAACGTAGCACAGTACCTTTCCTCGACCACCTCTTGCAGGATGTTCGCTTTGCAATCCGGCAGCTGCGTAAAAGCCTGGGATTCACCTGCATCGCCGTTTTCATGTTGGCGCTCGGCATCTGCGCCAGTGTGGCTATCTTCGCCTTTGTGGATGCAGCTCTCATCAAACCCCTGCCCTACCGGAATTCCACCGGGCTTGTCGGCGTATTTGAGACTGTCCCGATGTTTCCGCGCAGCAATCTTTCGTATCCCGACTACATCGACTGGAAGAAACTCAATAAGGTCTTCAGCTCGCTGGATGCGTACCAGCGCACCGGCTTCATGCTGAACACCGCGACAGGCGCGCAGCCCGCACGGGGCGCTCGCGTCAGCGACGGATTCTTTCGCACGCTTGGCGTGACTCCATTGCTTGGCAGGGATTTCTATGCGGGAGAGGATTTACCGGCCGCGCCTCGCACCGTTCTGCTGAGCTATGCCGCCTGGCAGCAACGATATGGTGGGAAACCGGATGTGCTGGGGCGAACAGTTACGCTAGACGGCGCCCCGAACACCATCATCGGTGTGCTGCCGCGGGAGTTTCATTTCGCTCCCGCCGAGCCTGCGGAGTTCTGGACCCCGATTCACGCCGCCGGGTCGTGTGACCTGCGGCGAAGCTGCCACGGTCTCTACGGCGTAGCGCGGCTCAAAGATGGCGTGTCGGTCCAGACGGCACTCGCCAATATGAAATCCATCGCGAAGCAATTGGAACAGCAGTATCCCGATTCCAATCGCGATCAGGGCGCGGCCGTGGCGCCTCTGACCGAAGTAATAGTCGGAGATATCCGTCCGATCCTGTTGGTGCTGCTGACCGGAGCCGGGCTCCTGCTGCTGATCGCAAGCGTGAATGTAGCGAGTCTGCTGCTGGTCCGTTCCGAAGGTCGCAGGCGTGAAATCGCGGTCCGTAGCGCCCTTGGCGCCTCACCAGCGCGGTTGATCAGCCAGTTTGTCACAGAGGGACTGGTACTGGTGGCGGCCGGCAGTGCGCTCGGGCTGACACTTGCCTCTTGGACCATGCAACTTCTCGCCATGCTCATCCCGGAAGACATCCTGGCCAGGATGTCGTTCCTGCATGGCCTGGGCTTGAACGTCCGCGTACTGTCTTTCGCGGGCGCCGTCTCGCTGCTCGCGGCGGTGCTTTTCTCCTTCACTCCCACGTTGCGCTTATCCCTGCCGGAGATGCGGGAGGGCCTCGCGGAAGGCAGTCGCGGCTCCGCGGGAAATACATGGCGCCGCCTCGGCTCCGAGCTTGTTGTCCTGGAGCTGGCCACGGCCATGGTGCTGTTGGTGGGCGCCGGGCTGCTCGGCAAAAGTCTATACCGCGTTCTCCATGTGCAGATTGGGTTTCAGCCCGATCATCTGGTGACCATGCAGATCGCAGCGCCCCGGTCCACCTATGCGAAGGACGAGCAGGCCATTGCGCTCGAGCGCCAGGTCGTGAGCCGGATCGCGAGTCTGCCCGGCGTGAAATCGGTTGGCATAACGAGCGACCTCCCGGTGGGCGGCAATGGCGACACCATGTGGTTCCGGGTGTTGGGCCGGCCCTGGCATGGAGAGCACAACGAAGTGCCCGAACGGAACGTGAGTTCCGGCTACTTCATCACCCTGGGGGCGAAGCTGCTTCGCGGCCGTTATTTTAACGAAGCGGAGGATACTTCCAAGCCGCACGTTGCTATTGTTAACGAAGCTTTGGCAGGGCAATATTTCCCCGGTGAAGATCCTCTCGGCAAGCAGCTCTCGTACCTGTCGGTGCCGCCCGTACCCATCGAAATCGTGGGCATCGTGGAGAATATCAAAGAAGGCCCGCTGGATATACCGACCCCTCCTGTCCTGTATATTCCCTTTAACCAGAACACGGGGACTTATCTCGGTCTGGTCGTTCGCGCGTCGCAAGCCGGGCAATCGCTGCTGCCCGCATTAGCCGCCACGATCCATAAGATCGATCCCGGCATAGCTACGCGAGACGGAGTGACCATGAGCGACAGAATCAACGACTCTCCGTCGGCATATATACACCGATCCTCGGCGTGGCTGGTGGGAGGCTTTGCGTTCCTGGCCTTGCTTCTCAGTATTGTGGGCCTCTACGGGGTGGTTGCCTATTCGGTGAGCCAGCGAACTCGTGAGATAGGGGTCCGTATGGCGCTCGGGGCTGAGCGGGGTTCCGTCTGTCGGCTGATTTTAAAAGAGGCGGGGTGGTTGACTTCCGCTGGTGTCGCAATCGGGCTCGGGTGCTCGGTGGCCGTGGCAAATCTGATGCGAGGGTTGCTGTTTGGTGTTGGTACATGGGATATGCCGACGCTGGCCGCCGTCGCGATCGTGCTCGGCATTTCGGCGCTCCTGGCCAGCTACATCCCCGCGCGCCGGGCCGCGTCGGTTAATCCTGTTGAAGCGCTCCGCATAGAATAGTCCGAGGGAAAATAACAACGGAACGTCACTCCCGCCGTCATACACCGAAGGAGGGTCGACTTGCTTACCTCGAACTTTCGCTACGCGCTTCGCATGATGCGCCGGAACCCCGGCTTTTCCGCCGTCGCCGTGCTGTCGCTCGCGCTCGGCATCGGTGCGAACACGGCCATTTTCAGCATTGTGGACGCCGTGCTGCTGCGATGGCTGCCGGTGAAGAATCCGCAGGAACTGGTTGTAATCGCGACGCTGAATCGGGATGGCACACCGGGCGTTTCGACCAGCTATCCCGATTACGAGGCCTTCCGAGACCGCAATCATTCGTTCGATGGCATCATCGCCTACAGCGGGACCGGCCCGTTCGGATTCACGGTGAAGGGCTCGGCGGCCGACCGCCGGACCGAACTGGTGGGCGCGGTGATGGTCAGCGGAAATTATTTCCAGGTGCTCGGAGTGGAATCCGCACTGGGACGTACCTTGAACGACGAGGACAACCGGAAGCCGGGCGCGGC
>JAOAPQ010000330.1 GCA_025462965.1 Bryobacterales bacterium | reverse complement strand
GGCAGGGTCATCCTCACAATTTGACGACCCCGACTCGTGAGAGAAAAGGAAGAAGCATGGGCAAATTACAGGGGAAAGTTGCAGTCATTACCGGCGGCACGGAGGGCATCGGGTTTCCGCCGCATCTGCTCACGCTTTGAAAAACTCGATGTCCTCTTCCTGGCTTTCCTCTGCTTCGCGCTCATCGCCGAAGCCCTGCGGCTAGTGTGAACACGCCCTAGACAGAATCACGGTCCGCCACTCCGGCGCAGTAGGTGTTGGTGGAACATCCGGCGACTCTTCTTGCGGCAAGATTTATAGTGTGGATGCGCTGAGCCCCGAATTGTCGTCGAGCAATACTTAGATTCTTTGGTCGTTAACTTTTTTAAGATGAATTCTCATTCATGTCCGTACACCGCTGTCCCGTCGCATCCGTTCACTCAATTGAAGGCAGAAACGAAGGGAGCCTTCAGGAAAGGAGAACTGCAATGCTTCGTCTAAAATATTTCGCGGGAGTCACGTTGGCGGCAGGGATGCTACTTACTGGCGCATCGATTGCTTCCGCACAGGACTGGCGCTACAACCAGCCATATAGCCCGTATCAATACCAGAACCAATACCGCGATTACAACAACCGCTACGACCGCAGGGAGGAACTAGAAGAGCACATCGCGCGCGACCGTGCTCGTCTGGATGAAGCGATTCACTGCGGGCGCGACGCGGATGCCGCACGCCAAGCGGCCGACTTGGCACGGGACCAGCGCTTGCTGCAAGAACAAACACGCGCCATCGGGGCCGATCCGTATTACGGCTCTTACAATAATCGCCGTTACTACAACCGCGGCTGGAGCTCTAGTTGGGGATGGCGGTAAAACGCGGATGATGGTTGTTATGATTGGGCCGGTGAGTTTCCTTGCGGATGCTGCGGGTCTTGCCGGAGCTGCCGAATTTCAGATTAGCGACGCTTTCGCGCGGTAGAATGCCTCAATGACAGCCGGTGTGAAGAAGAGATCGGCGCCTTCGACCAGTTCCATCTCAATCGCCGCCCTCCTTAAGGCCGTAGAGCGCGGCGATGTGGAGATGGTTGAGCGGCCGTTTCAGCGAGACAGGAAGCGCTCGCCTGAGTTCCAAGCAAATACATGGCGCGTGCTTCGACATTGGGAACGGATGACGCGCAAACCGGAATGCTGGCCGACTCCAGTCCGCGGTCGCAATGTCCAGTTTGACCATCTTGGAATTAGCGGTGGGCGCATCCGGGCCAACAACAGGGGCGTCGTTTTCCATTTTTAAGGCTTGAACAGCCCCACTCGATCCGGCGCCTTCTATATAGTTTCTGCTTTCTTAGCTGACTCAATCCAACATATCCACTCGTTGCGTGCGAGCGGTGTAATCCTCCCATGCTGTTAACGCTTGCGGGTCGGATGTAAGTGCTCTTTTTAAATCTGCGGGCACTTCGTGTACCACACTGCTAGAAATCTTTTTTGCGACATAGATAAGCTCTCCTTTCGTAAGCTCCAGCGGCGCGAGGATCTTTTGCTGAGCAAAGGATGTTTGTCGTTCGGCCATTTAGCGAGTCCTGACGCTCAGGTTAACTCGGCGCTTGATTATCCATTGCGGTCGTGTGCCGCGCAACTCGGAGAGTGAATCACGGCTCGCGCTTCCAACTGGCCATTCTCCGGATAGCCAACGATCCACCCGGAGCGGCGATGGAGGCAGTTCCACGGTTAGCGCGTTATTCGGACATTTGCGGAGTCTTTCCCGATCGCTTGTGAAGTCCATTGGCCTACACACCAATCAAACTTGCTATCTCAAGCGGTTGCCGCCAGCTTACGACTGCTCGAATTGATGCCCGACATCATCGGCTTTCCATTGCTGGCTGCGACCTGCAACGCGAAATATCACCAACTATGAGTTAACGGTGCGTTCCAAATGTTAGACTGCAAGATACATAAGAGCCCAAGCGTGGTCTGGCTGCTCATTGTGAGAACAGCCTGGATGCCGCACTGCTTGAGCGAACTTCCGGCTTGGTCTGCCGAACCGTTTGAAACAACCTGAAATTTAAGTTGACGCGCATCGATAAGGTTCGTCGACGAAGGATGGAAAAAGACAATGAAAAAAATATGGATGACCCGCTTAAGCGCGATTTTGATGCTACCGAGCCTCGCGCTGGCACAGACCATAACAGTTCAACAAGGCGTTAAGGTTGGCAAGGTTTACGTTACGGGCGAGAACCCGGGCATACGTTTGCTCGATAAAGAAGGCGGCACGGTTCTCACGGCCGTCAGCTATTGGCGCCTGATCTGGAGCCCGGCCGGGCCTGGGCACATCGCCTTTGTCACCACGGGTGACGGAAAGTCGCCTGGTGACCTGCGCCTTGCGTTTGTCGACAACCGAAAGCTGTACGACTTTCTTACCAAGGAAATCACGACGATGCTCGACCCCACCTTTACGGCGCGGCCCTATACCATCATCCAAGCGAAGTTCGTCGATTCCGGGCAAGGAACGTTCAGCCCTTCCGGGGACTCCATGACGGAACGAAAGGTGACTTTCAAGGCGCCCAAGTAAAACGTTGCATTGGTTTGGCGCGATTTCTACGAGCCTTTTCAGGTGGACTCGCCGGCGAACAGCGGTGGGCGGAACCCGTTCGGCGTCACCTCGCTTTTCATTCCGGCGAAGGCTGCGGACGTGATCATTAACGGCAAAAAAGCCGTCGGCAACGTTTACCCGCAAATGCGCGGACCGGTGCAGAGTAGCAGCGCGTTCCTCGCGTTTTCCGAGAGCTGGGTGAAGTGATCGACGTCTCATCCTTCATGCAGCACAGAAATTCCGAACGGCCCTCGAACAACGCGCCAATAAACGGCGCGCCCTATCAAGCTTGCCAGAATTGCCTCGAGGTTATCGATGATAGCGGCCCCCCCGCCGGACGTTGGGACGTCGATTTTGTGTCTTCACGCGCGCGAACGCCTTATTGGCTTTGCCTTCGGCGCCTGTTCAGGACCCTCTAGGATCTTCACCACGATAGCCTTAGCTCGTGCAGCTTGAGGTGCGAACGACTCCTATAGGATCACTGGCAACGCTTTAGATCGACGTTGCAAGCTACGTCGTGCTCCGCACATTTCTGGTGATCGATCTTCTTTTGCGTACACGGTACATGAATGCTAACTCATCCCCGACGAGTCCGTGGGCGGCAGTCGCTATCGACCCGATGCTTTCAAAGTCGTTTTTCATTGGATGAGATCCAAAAACCTACAAGACTTGCTTCGTCGCGTCAACGGCGTTTCGTGATTTCCTCACCGCCCACGTGGGCCGTGGTTCCGGCGTGTTTTTCGGCATAAGCCAGCCGCTTGCTCTCAACATCGGTCAGGTCGAGCCGTATCGGTTGCAGCAGTTCCGCAACGCGGACAAAGTCCTTCGCCCGTCCAAGCTGCGTCCGCTTCCCTGCGAATCCGGGTTTCAGCCCCACCGACCCTCTTGGTCGTCGCGGAGCTCGGTCGGCAGGCCTTCGCGAAGATCACAGCCGGCACCCTACCTGTGTCACAAAATGTCATGAAATCTCACGTTTTGACCGATTTGGATCCGTTAAATCGTTGATTTCATTGGGCGGCGCTAATCAATATATCAGTTGTGGTGTCTGCTTGGCTGGTTATAAACGGCATCTCGGACTTGTGCCTCTCCTGGTCCACAAACGGCGTTGGCGTCCTAGAACGGAACATTCGGATAACGTGGCCAGAACGCGACGCCGGGTTCCCGGGCTCCGCGTCGGAAAGCGGCGATCCCGGCATCTCACCCATGCTGACCGGGGGTGCAACGCGAGCCGAGTGCGCCGGAATGAACACATAATAGAAGCTCAATTCCATGAATCGTTTAGCCCGTGCCGCCTCACTGCCGCTGTCGCTGGCTTGCGCAATCGTGCAAGCGCAGCAACCCGCCGTAGCTCCCATGCCCACGATCGCCGCCCAGGCTCCCATACGTAACACTAGCTACATCGACGCGGAGGGCACGGCGCACGTCACGCGTGTCGTTCCCGTTCCGAAGACCATCAGCGCCGAGGCGCAGCACCGCTTGAGCCGGCCCGAGCCAGACCAGGGTCCACCACAGTCTCTGGCCGACCGCCGCAAAGGCACGGATGCCTACACCGCTCGTGCGCGCGTAGAATGGAGTCGCCTCTGCCCCAATCAGCTCGTTGAAGACAAGATGGCCGGTGTTCCGGTGCGCATTGTCACGCCCGAAGGGTTGTCCGACGCCAACCGTGACAAGGTACTCCTCAACCTGCACGGCGGCGGCTTCAACTCAGATTCCGGCTCCTACACGGAGTCCATTCCAATCGCAGGCTACAGCAAGATCAAAGTCGTCGCCGTCCTTTACCGTCTGGCGCCCGAACATCCGTTTCCCGCGGCCGTCGATGATTCGGTCGCCGTCTACAAGGAGCTGCTCAAAACCTACAAGCCCAGCCACATCGTGATCTATGGCACCTCGGCAGGGGCCATTCTGACCGCTGAGGTGGCCGCCCGCCTGAAACAAATGGGCCTGCCGCTTCCCGCTGCCCTCGGCATCTTTAGCGGCATGGGCGACTTCGCCCGCCTCGGCGACTCAATGGCCATCTATTCCTTGAGAGGCTTCTCCGGGCATCTCGATCCACCTGACCCGGAACCCCCTTTGCAGGAATACGTCGCTGGCATCGATCCGCTGGATCCAGTGCTCTCGCCGATCTTCTCTGACCTGCATGGGCTGCCGCCTACGCTGTTCATCACCAGCGGCCGTGATCTGCTGCTCTCCGGCACAGTCAACCTCCACCGCGCCTACCTTCACTCCGGAGTCGCTGCGCAGCTGGTGGTCTTTGACGCCCTGCCGCACGCTTTCTGGTACGACTCCACGCTTCCTGAAGCTATCGAGGCCAACAAAATAATGGCGGAGTTCTTCGTACAGCAATTAAGAAGGTAACCAGTGGTTGGGCGGACACC
>JAOAPQ010000315.1 GCA_025462965.1 Bryobacterales bacterium | reverse complement strand
TGAAGATCGAGCCGCTCGCCGTAGAAGTCGGCCTCGGGCTCGTTCCGTTCGTGGAAGGCGGCCAAAACTCCCCCCTTCTCCGCAGAATCTCCGGCATCCGGAAACAGCTTGCCAAAGACCTTGGCTTCCTCCTGCCGCCCGTCCGCGTCACCGACAACCTCGGCTTGCGTCCCCGCGAATACGTAATTTCCATGAAGGGCGTGGAACTCTCCCGGTATGAGCTGCCGCAAGGCTGTGAGCTGGCCATCGCCACCGGCAAGGTGGATGCCGCGCTTGAAGGACAGAAAACCACCGATCCCGCGTTCAGTATGAATGCCGTATGGATACCGATCGAGCGCTCGGAGCACGCCCGCTCGAACGGATACACCGTGGTGGATGGCGTCAGTGTCCTGGGCACGCACCTGTCGGAATTGATTCGGCGCCACGCCGGCGAACTGTTCACCCGCCAGGACGCGAAGAAACTGCTGGACCGTGTGGCCGTCGACAACCCCAAAGTCGTGGAGGATCTTGTTCCCAAGGCGCTTTCGCTCGCAGTGGTTCAGAAGGTCTTGCAGAACCTGCTGCGCGAGCGCGTCTCCATTCGCGATTCCGTTTCCATCCTGGAAGCCCTCGGGGAAGCGGCGGGAACCACTCGCAACAACGTGCTCCTCACCGAGTACGTCCGCCAGGCGATGCGCCGCGCCGTGGCGAAACCTTATCTGAACACCATGGGCGCACTGTCGGCTTACTTTGTCGATCCGGCCATCGAGCAAAGTATCGAGTCCGCTGTTGAGCACGGGGAGCACAACAGCCACGTGGCTCTCGCACCCCAGACCTTGCGGGAAATCCTCAACAAGTGTTCGCGCCTCGTCGGTACGCCTGAAGCGCCCACTGTCGCCATCACCAGTTCCAGCGCCCGGTACTTCCTCAGGCAGATTGTGGAGCCGGCAATCTGGAATCTATTCTTTCTCTCGCACAACGAAGTGCCGCCAGGCATCAAGGTGCAATCCCTCGGAGTGATTCAATGACGCAATCGATGCACATCAAGACCTATTTTTCGAGCACAGTGGAGGCCGCCATGGCGCTCGCACGCCGCGAGCTCGGCCCGGATGCGATGCTGATGAATTCCCGCCAGACCCCGCCCGAGGTCAACCACCTCGGCCAATATGAAGTTGTGTTCGCGGCGAGGCCGCAGTTCCGTTCGTTGCTCGAGAAGAACGATGTGGAACCCCATCTCATATCCGAACTCCTCTGCGATCCACCCCTTACGCGTAACGTTCTTGCGTCTCGTATGGAGTCCATGATTGTGGCCGACGCAGCCCTCGGTCCGGCAGTCGCGCTGGTTGGGTCCTCCGGCCGCGGCAAGACTTCCACTCTGCTGAAACTCGCCCTCAAACAGCCGGCCAGACCCATACGCATTCTGGTGGCGAACAGTTCCCGCGCAGGCGCCAGAGGCCCAATCGCTTCGTTCCCCGCGACGCTCGGCATTGACATTCAATGCTTTGAAACTGTGGATGCTCTCGATCTGGCGCTCAATGACTCGCATATCCCCACCTTCATCGACACCCCTGCCTACCGTCCTCACGACATGCAAGCCGCCGCCGGTCTAGCCCGTTGTCTGAAGGCACACGGCGTAGACACGCACCTCGTCCTAAGGTCCGACGCCAGAACCGCGGAGATGCTGCGCGCGGTGGAGCGCTACCGGATGTTCGAGCCCGGCAAGCTGATTTTCACCGGCCTGGATGAAACCGAAACTCTCGGAAATCTGTTCTCGGTTGCGGTCCGGACGAAAAAGCCGGTCTCGTTCCTGTGCGCCGGCCAGCGCATTCCGGAAGACCTCGAACCTGCGACGCCCTGGCGTATTGTAGAGATGGTATTGGCGGAAGGAGGCTCCCCGGCGCGGGCCGCCGCCTAGCAGATCCGCGTTCATCAGCGTTTATCGGCGGCCACAGCATGTACTCCTGTCAGATGGAAGAAACGAGCACGGAAGAGCGCGAAGCGTTGATCATGGAGCACCTGCCGCAGGTCCGCATGATCGCGAGACGTATCCATGAACGCCTGCCCGAAAGCGTAAGCATCGATGACCTCATCTCGAACGGCACGGTGGGCCTGATCTCCGCCATCGACAATTTCGATTCCGCCCAGAACGTCAAGCTCAAGACCTACGCCGAGTACCGCATCCGGGGCGCAATCCTCGACGGCCTGCGCAATCTGGATTGGGCTCCGCGCCAGAAACGGCGCATGGGCAAACAGATAGAAGCCGCGATCGCTGCCGCGCAGCAGCGGCTGGGCCGCGCCCCAACCGAGGAAGAGATCGCTGCCCAGCTCGGAATCCCGATCCACGAATATCGCGAGTGGCTCGTGGATACCGAAGGATTACAAATCGCGGACCTGGAGATTGCGGGTTCCGGCGAAGATGGTTTCAGCCTTCTCAAATTCGCCGCCGCCGACGATTCCCAGCAGCCCTCCCGCATCTTGGAGCGCGCCGAACTGGAGCGCGTCGTCGCACAAGCCATAGAAAATATCCCGAAAACGGAGCGTACCGTGCTGAGCCTTTACTATTTTGAAGAACTGAATCTGCGGGAGATCGCCCAGGTGATGGACTTGCACCTCTCCCGTATTTCGCAGCTGAAAACCCAGGCCATCCTCCGCTTGCGTACAGTGCTTGCGAAGCGCTGGCCCGGATCGAGCGGAATCCAATGAGCGAAACGTGGCTGGTCGGACAATGGCTCGAGGGGTTCACACAGGTTCTCGAGGCCATGGTGGACGAGCATCCTTCGCTCACTTGGACCACCGAAGGTTCAGGCGAGCTTGGCCCCAACCCATTGCTCATCGAGCAGGCATTCGCGTCATCGCCCGATCCCATGGTCTGGATCGGCGTCCCGGAGGCGACGTGGCGTGATCTCGGCAGCCGCGTCCTGCAGTCCGCTGGGGTGGAGAAGGCGTCGGACGAAGAGTCCCGCAATACCTGCCTGGAAATCCTGCAGCAATCGATTGGCGGTTTGGCGCAGGCGTTAACTGCTCGGCTGGAGCGTGAAATCGCAACATCAGTTTCGCGCCAGCCCCCATTCTTCCCGGAGGGATTACCCATTGTCCAGGTGTCGCTGCAGTACGGCGACAGCCGGCTCCCGCCGCTCTGGATCGCCTTCGCACCCCTGCTGAAGACCTGGCTGGAAAAAATGCAAACGCCCATGCGCAACGAGGAGGAACAGACACCTGCCGCTCACATCTCGAAGACCTTCGACCTGCTCCTGGATGTGGCTCTCCCGGTAAGCGTCTCCTTCGGCCGGACGGAGCTTGCGGTGAAAGAAGTTCTGAAGTTGACAACAGGCTCAATAGTGGAGTTGAACCGCGCCGTGAGTGAACCGGTGGAGGTGATCGTGAACAACTGCGTGATCGCCCATGGTGAAGTCGTGGTGGTCGAGGGAAACTACGGTGTTCGCATCAACCGTATTGTCAGCCGTCAGGAGCGCCTCAGAACGGGTAGCTCGGCCGGCGCGGCTCTCCATGTCCCCCG
>JAOAPQ010000314.1 GCA_025462965.1 Bryobacterales bacterium | reverse complement strand
GGAAGAATTGCCTGGGCTTCGGGGTCGCCCAGACGGACATTAAATTCAAGGACCTTGGGACCGCTCGCGGTGAGGATCAGGCCGGCGTAAAGAAAACCAGTGTACTGGGTCGCGTCCACCACGGGCTGAATGATGGTCTCCATGATCTGTATCGCCTGGGCGTCGGTGACGAGCGAATGGTCGCAATATGCGCCCATGCCGCCGGTATTTGGACCCTCATCATGGTCGAATACCCGCTTGTGGTCGCGCGATGGCATAAGGGGAACGACGTTTGTCCCATCGCTCAGAACAATGAAGCTGACTTCCGGACCCTCAAGATATTCCTCGATGACCAGGCGCGGGCCAAGTGAATCGATGGCGTGTTCTGCGTGGACCCGGTCCTGGGCGATGACGACTCCCTTGCCGGCGGCCAGTCCGTCGGCTTTTATGACGACCGGGTACGTGAAGCGGTCGAGCGCGCGCCTGGCTTCTTCGCGTTCCTCGGCGACTATGAATTGCGCGGTGGGAATACCACGGTCCCGGAAGAATGTCTTGGCGAATACCTTGCTGCCCTCGAGGCGTGCCGCTTCGGCGGTTGGGCCGACGATGAGGCGTCCGGCAGCCCGAAAGAGATCGGCGACGCCGGCGACCAGCGGGGCTTCGGGGCCAATGACGGTCAGGTCGGCGTTGACAGAATTGGCGGCTGCGAGGATGCTTTCCGGCGATGAATCCGTGAGCGGCAGACACTGGGCGATGCGGGCGATTCCCGGATTTCCCGGCAAGGCGTAGAGGTCATTCAGAGTGTTGCGACCGAGGCGCGAGACAAGGGCGTGCTCGCGGCCGCCGGCGCCGACTACCAGGATTTTCATAGGGGCCAATATGCAAAGCTACAATAAAGACTAAATGCAACACAAATATGACGTGGTGGTGGTCGGCGCGGGTCATGCCGGCTGCGAGGCCGCGCGCGCCAGTGCGCGCATGGGCCTGAAGACCGCCATCGTCACGATGAACGCGGACCTGATTGCGCAGATGTCGTGCAACCCCGCGATCGGCGGCATCGCGAAGGGCCATTTGGTGCGGGAGGTGGACGCGCTGGGCGGCCTGATGGGAGAGGTGACCGATGCGGTCGGCATTCAGTTCCGGCTGCTGAATACGAGTCGCGGCCCGGCGGTGTGGTCACCGCGTGCCCAATGCGATAAAAAGCAATACCGGCTCAAGGTGAAAGAGGTATTGGAGCGCGAGCCGAATCTGTTTATCAAGCAGGCTGAGGTGGCGGGTCTCGTGTTGGAGGGCGGCCGGGCGGTCGGGGTGAGGTTGCGGGATGGACGTTCCATTCGGTGCGGAGCGGTGATTGTTACGACCGGGACGTTCTTGAATGGACTGGCCCATATCGGTGAGGAAACCCACACTTGCGGGCGGAGCGGGGAAGCGTCATCCCAGATGTTTGGGAACGAGTTGCGAGCACTCGGCTTGAATTGGACACGCCTGAAGACGGGAACCCCGCCGCGGCTGGATGGGCGCACTATCGACTGGTCGAGGTTTGAGGTGCAGGCCGGCGATGAGGTTCCCACCCCGTTTTCGTTCATGACGGAGCGGATTACGCGGTCTCAGGTTCACTGTCATTTGGGACACACCACAGCCGCGACACGTCAGGTGGTTCGGGACAGTCTCTCACGTTCTCCGCTGTATAGCGGACAGATTGAGGGTGTTGGACCGCGTTATTGCCCTTCGATCGAAGATAAGTTCGTGAAGTTCCCGGATAAAGAGCGGCACCAGATCTTTCTGGAGCCGGAGGGGCTGGATACGCACGAAGTGTATCTAAATGGCATGTCCACGAGCATGCCGATCGACGTGCAGGCGGGAATGGTTGCTTCCATACCGGGTCTGGAGGACGCAGAGATGATCCGGCCGGGTTATGCGATCGAATACGATGCCATAGATCCGCGCGAACTGGACCACCGGCTGGAGGTGAAGAAGATTCCCGGGCTCTTCCTAGCTGGGCAGATCAACGGGACATCCGGCTACGAGGAAGCCGCGTGTCAGGGTCTGGTGGCTGGGATAAATGCCGCGTGTGAGCTTAAGGGTCTGGATCCGGTTATTATTCCCCGCTCAGATGGATATGTTGGCATCCTGATTGACGATCTGATTACGAAGGGTGCGGACGAGCCATACCGGATGTTCACGTCGCGGGCTGAGTTCCGGCTGCATTTGCGAATCGACAACGCGGATGAGCGGTTGACGCCGGTTGGGCGGCGGGTGGGGTTGGTGAGTGATGAGCGATGGGATCTTTTCTGTCGGAAGCAGGAGCAGAAAGAGATTCTTGTGAAGGCGTTGGAGTCGAGCCAGCATGCGACATGGCTACGGCGGCCAGAGGCTTCCATCGAGACACTTTCGGGATGGGTGCAGGATGTTCTTCAAAACGAACCCATTCGCGGGCTGCTGGCCACAGTGGAGACGGAAGCGAAGTACGCGGGGTATATTGCTCAGCAAACACGGCATATACAGAAAATGAAGGAGTCTGAACGTCGGCCGATACCGCAGGCATTCGTCTACGGAACGATTCCCGGGCTGTCTCGTGAGGTTGGGGAGAAGTTGGCGCGGGTGCAACCGACAACATTGGGTCAGGCTGCCCGGATTCCTGGCGTTACGCCGGCAGCGGTCGCAATTCTAGATGTTTATTTGAGTCTCCGGTAGTGTTTCACGTGAAACATTTGCCAACTATGGCTTCCAGGCATGTTTCACGTGAAACGTTTGCTATCCTAACGCATTGAACAGGGTGATAGCGGTAGCTAACCAAAAGGGCGGCGTGGGGAAGACCACTACCGCGATCAACTTAGCCGCCTCGCTGGCCGCTAATGAACTCTCAGTTTTGCTGATCGACTCCGACCCCCAGGGGAACGCAACAACCGGGGTAGGTGTCGCGAAGGCGGAGCAAGCCACCCTCTACGACGTCCTCTTGAATGGCCGCGATATTGGGGAAGCCATCGTCAAGACTGAAATGGACGGGCTGGACCTGATCCCCGCCGATAAGAACCTCGTCGGCGCGAATGTGGAGCTCGTTCCCGTGAAAGATCGCGAGTCGCTTTTGCGGCGAGAAATCGCGAAGATTCGGGACCGTTACCGATTCATTGTTATCGACTGCCCACCTGCCCTGGACCTATTGACCCTTAATGCCCTCCTGGCTGCCGACTCGGTCCTTGTACCGATCCAGTGTGAGTTCTTCGCTCTCGAGGGAATTTCGGGCCTAATGGACACGATCGACCGAATTAAGGAATCTTTTCATCACAACCTGGCCCTCGAGGGCATTCTTCTTACTATGTACGACGACCGCACCAATCTAACCCGTCAGGTGGCCGCCGACCTGCGGGAGTTCTTCGGCACCGACGTGTGCAAGACCGTCATTCCCCGCAGTGTCCGTCTGGCTGAGGCTCCGAGCCACGGCAAGCCAATTCTGATCTACGACGTACGTTCCAAAGCCGCGGAAAGCTATATCCAGCTCGCGAAGGAGATTTTGTCCCATGAGCAAAAACCGCGCACTCGGTAAAGGGCTCCATTCCCTTCTTCCTCAACGCCCCGCAGCAGCGTCAGCCCCGGCGCCGACCGTTGGGTTTGTTTCGCAGCCCACGGTCGTCACCGAGTTGCCCGTCGAGCAGATCGTGCCTAACCCGAACCAGCCGCGCCGTGAGTTTCGGGATCAGCAGTTGCTGGAACTTGCGCTTTCCATCAGTTCGGACGGCATTATCCAACCGCTGGTGGTTCGGCATGTAAATGGAAATTATGAATTAATCGCCGGGGAGCGCCGCCTCCGCGCCGCTAAGCTTGCCGGGCTGCAAAAGGTTCCGGTTGTTGTCCAGAAGATTGAGGACGACCGGCTACTGGAGGTCGCGCTGATCGAAAATATCCAGCGCGAAGATCTCAAC
>JAOAPQ010000294.1 GCA_025462965.1 Bryobacterales bacterium | reverse complement strand
GGCCGAACAGCGACGGATTGGGCGAGACGGAGACAACCTGTGTACTGCTCGACGGCCACCCGCTGTACACAGTAAGAGGCGCTGAAACTCCCGGCCCGCAGAATGATCCCGTGTTCGAAAACGTGGCTGTCAGGATATGAGTAACCTCGGGAATCTGTGAACTACTCGTGGTCGAGAAATCCACGCTTCCAGCATTGGCTTGCAAGACAGCGGTACTGAAAACCTTGCTTCCTTCGCTCAGTGCCACGGTTCCAGCGCACGGTCCGGCGCCGCTGACACTAGCGTGGATTCCAAACACAAGTCCTTCGGGCCCCGTGGGGCTTAGCACCACAGTGGTTGCAACAACTTGAAAGTTGGTGGGGGAAGATTGCGCCGGCAAGTAGTTGGCATCGCCCGAGTAGAAGGCAACGAGGGTATGCGTTCCGCCGGCCGGGAACAACACGGGTATGTCGAGGAAGCCGGCGGAAAACATCGTGGCGCTGCCCAACGTCGTTGCTCCTTCTTTCAACATCACTGTGCCTGTAGGGTTGTAGGCGCCGACAATGCGGACCCCGATGACCGTGCTCACA
This sequence comes from Bryobacterales bacterium, assembly GCA_025462965.1. Classification (GTDB taxonomy): domain Bacteria; phylum Acidobacteriota; class Terriglobia; order Bryobacterales; family Bryobacteraceae; genus JALYXI01. The sequence goes on along the minus strand of JAOAPQ010000294.1, from coordinate 2,621 downwards.
TTGGCTGCTAGCGGACCGGCGCTTACCAACACGACCGGGGTCACTGTGGCGGCGCCGGGTAACGGCGGAGTGAGCGCGAACACAGATGCGGCTGCGATAATACGAAACAAAATGATGATGATGTAACCTCGTCCAATCGATGGTACACCGTTGTGTAGAGAGCGTTCCGCGAACTTAGTCTGGTGATTCCCATCCGGCGGTGTAGGACGTTTCAACCCGGCACTCTAGCTTTATATTCGAATCGACTCTGTTACATGCACGCCTGGGGGTTCATTGCGGCCACGATGCGCAAGCCGGAATACCGGCAAGCCGCGCTGGCTGCCTAAGCAGAATCCTTCTCATTCGAAAGTGCCGGGCCGACCGAATCAGTCTAATCTTAATTGCACTCCAGCCAGCCCGGTTTCACGCTGCCGCCGTGTGAGTCGTCCCCAGCCCAAACATTCCGACTGAAATTTCAGATTTGAGCTAAGATCGTTATTCATGAACCGGCGCAGCTTCCTCTCCACCACTGGCCTCAGCACTTATTCTCTTGCCGTTTTCGCGAATAATGCGTTGGCGGATCAGACATCCGCGCCGGCGACGTTACTCCCGCCTCGCCCCGATTTCGACCGGATTGCCCCGGCAGGCGCTCTGTTGAGCGGCATAGAAAAACACATGCATACGGTCGACCTTGAGACCGACGTACTGGTCGCCGGTGGCGGCCTTGCAGGGGTTTGCGCGGCTATTGCCGCGGCCCGGCAAGGCTCGCGCGTGGTACTGGTGCAGGACCGTTCCCGCCTCGGTGGTAACTCCTCGAGCGAAGTGAAAATGCACGTCGTGGGCGCGAATCAGCATACGGGCCGTCCGGGATGGCGCGAGGGCGGGTTGATTGAAGAGATTCGTCTCGCCGATGCGGTCAACAATCCACAGCGCAGCTGGGAACTCTGGGATTTGCTGCTCTATGACAAAGTGGTGAGCGAGCCGAACATCACGCTGCTGCTCGAAACCGTTCTGTATTCAGCCGCGGTGAAGGACGGCAAAATTACGGAAGTTGCGGCGCGTTGCGACAAGAGCGAACACCTCTACCGCATCCGAGCCAAAGTATTTTGCGACTGCACCGGCGACTCGCGTCTCGGCCTGGAGGCCGGCGCCGAATTGCGCACCGGGCGCGAAACGCGAAGCGAGTTCGGCGAATCCCTCGCGCCCGAGAAGGCCGATAACGAAACTCTTGGTTCCAGCATTCTCTTCACCTCGCGGCTTTATCACAATCCCATGCCCTTTACTCCTCCGGCCTGGGCGCGGAAGATCACCAAGGAACAGCTCGTGCACCGCAAAATCGATTCGTGGGAGTACGGTTACTGGTGGATCGAGTGGGGCGGCAACAAAGATATAGTGCGCGATAACGAACGTATCCGGTTCGAGCTCCTGTCCATTGTCATGGGCGTGTGGGACTACATCAAGAACAGCGGCGACTTTCCCGACAGCCGGGATTGGGCGATGGACTGGGTCGGCATGATGTCAGGCAAGCGCGGCGGGCGCAGGCTCCTCGGTGATCATATTCTTACCCAGAACGATCTGATGAAAAGCAGCTTCCGCGATTCGGTCGCCATCGGCGGCTGGGCCATGGATGATCATCCGCCCGGCGGCTTCGATCGGCCCGACCTGCCCCCGAACACGGTGCTCCGGCCGCCCGAAGTATATGACATCCCTCTGCGGTGTCTCTACAGCCGCAACGTCTCGAACCTCATGATGGCCGGCCGCAACATCAGTGCAACTCATACCGCCTTCACTTCCGCGCGCGTGATGGCAACATGCGCTGTCATCGGGCAGGCAGTGGGTACCGCGGCAGCGCAGTCGGTGGAAACAGGCGTCTCTCCACGAGAGGTCGCCGTCAATTCTCAGCACCTGTCTCGTTTGCAGCAGACACTCCTTCGGGATGACCAGACCATCAAAGGGCTGCGGAATCAGGATCCGCGCGATCTGGCGCGCCTGAGCACGGTCACGGCTTCCGCCGACGCCGCGCCGGCGAAAGCGGCGCTGGTTCTGGATGGCTTTACGCGCGACATTCCCGACGAAAAAGGCTATCCGAAAGAAGTGCATCACTGGGCGGCGCCTGTAAGTGAAGGCAAGCCAGCCTGGATCCAGTTGCAATGGCCGGAACCGCGGCAAATCCGGCACCTCCAGATCACATTCGACAGCGGCTTCCGCCGCCAGCTCACGCTGACTGCGCAGGATTCACAGAACCGCGGCATCGTGCGCGCGCCGCAGCCGGAAACCGTTCGCGATTATGTCGTCACATGCACCACAGCTGGTGGCAAGACATTGACGCTTGCGACGGTCAGAAACAACTTCCAGCGCCTGAACAGGCATTACTTCGACGTGCCGGACGCGCGCTCCTTGCGGATCGACGTTCAGGCAACAAACGGCGCCGATGAAGCCCGCATCTTTGAAATTCGTTGTTACGCATAAGTTACGCATAAGCTACGCATAATCGCATCCCTCACTGCTAGCGTCCTGATCGCCGGCTGTGACGCCGCGTCGAGCGTGCAGGCGCCGCAGTGGGCGCAATTGCCGGCCCCGGCACAGAGTCTGGCACGCCAAATGGGATTCACTGCCGCAAACTTCGACCGGGCAGTAACCGA
>JAOAPQ010000274.1 GCA_025462965.1 Bryobacterales bacterium | reverse complement strand
GGCCCTTGTCGCCCCATTGCTTGAGAAACGCGTCGAGACGTTCGCGCACCAGCGGGCTGGTTCCATGCCCGGTTTGCTGAGAGATGAGGAAGATGGCGGGCGTTCCCTGCGAGTGAAGGAAATCGGGCTCGCCAACCGACGGAAAGCCTTCCTTCTCCAACTGGGCGCGCGTGCGCAGAGACGATTCAAGCTGACCGCGGCTGGGCGTTCCAGGCCCCGGCGGCGGCAGAGAGGACACCTGCCTATCGGCATCGCCGTCATGTCCGGCCAGCGGCAGATTGAAGACATTCAGCGCCCACTCCGGCATGTTTTCCCAGATTTTCAGCGTCGCGGATTGATACGGCTGAAGACCGGGGATATCGCCGCGCCGCGACCATGTTCCTGCTCCGATCTCCGCGGCGGCAAAGTTATCGGGATGATGCAGCGCGATGTGCCATGCGCCTTCTCCGCCCATGGAGAAGCCGCGCAGCAGGACGCGTTTGCTATCGATCCGAAAGCGCTTCTGAACGGCGGCAATTGCTTCGAATATATCCGCCTCGCCGGCCCAGTGATAGCCCGCGCTGTTCAGCCGGCCGTAAACGTCGAGCTGGATCTGGCCGTTATCGGTGACCGGCGGCTTGCCGGGACCCGAGTTGGGGAACGCAAAGAGGAATTCCGATTCGGTGGTCTGGTTGGCGCGGCCGTGCAGCCACACATAGAGCCGTGCCGGCTTGGAGGGGTCATAGGATGCCGGCAGGGTTATGCCGTAAGGTTGGATGGAGCCATCGATCTCGGAGTAGTAAGCGTGAGTCTGTTTCCTACCCGAATTCCACGGAGATTGGCCGCCCTGTAGGTGTTTCGCGCGCTCGATCCCGGTATCGAGGACGGCGAGTGCGTGATTGACATGGTTCTGCGTGAAAAACTGGTCTGGGAATTCGAGCAGGATCCTGCCGGCTTTGGCGTAGACTTCGACATCGGCGACCAAATCCGGATCGGTGTGTTTGCCGTTCAGACCTTTCACGATGTCTTCGATTTCTTTGCTCTTGTTTTGGATCTGGCTTATCTCGTCCGGCGTCGGCTGAACCGGCGGCTGCGGAGCCTTGCCCTTGGCAGCCTTAGGCGCCGAACCCGCCTGCTGCGCGCTTATCGCGCTCATCGATAGCAGTGCGAGCCCGGCCGTGCATACCGCCGCCGCGAAGAGTGTCATTGCTTTCATCGTGTACATTTGTACAGCATTCCGGGTATTGAATGCTATTCGATGGTCAGGTTGTCGGGAACTGCATGTTAGTGGGCGTGACGCCGTTCTTACGGCACCAATCGCGGTAAACGGCGCTGTAGCTGGAGGTCAGGTAATCCGATTCAGCGAAGCCGAGCAGTTTCGCGGTGGCGTCGATCCATGCCGGTTCGCCTTCGAGTTCGAGGAAGTTGCCGATGGGTGTTTCGTCGACCGTGATGTTGCCCGGCTCGTCACCCTTCGAGTATTCGGTTCTGTACTTCTCGTAGATAAAGGTAATGGAGTAACCCAATCGCTCGAGAATGACGGACATTTGTTCGAAGTTGCCGACTGAGGTCTCGCGCTCTTCGCGGGCTTTATGCTTTCCGCCGGTTGCGGGAACTCCTTTGTAAGTGAGAGTGGAGTGCCCGCCGGCCTCGCGCAGCCGCAGAAGTTGCCGCGATTCGCGGAGAGGCGCATTGGGGAGGTCGAAGACGAGGTTGCGTTCGAAGACGCGCGGCTTGTGGGCGGTGAAGCCGAGCCGTTCGATGCGGGCGCGGGCATCGTCAAGAGTGATGCCGCGTTCGCCGATCGGGATTTTGACTTCGGTTTCCTGGGTCATCGCTGTCTGTATAATAAACGGAGCAGCAGCAAACCCATTGTGCGCCCGTAGCTCAGCTGGATAGAGCGCCTGACTTCGAATCAGTAGGCCGGGGGTTCGAGTCCCTCCGGGCGCACCAAATCGCAATCCGGATTTCCGCAACGAACTCAAAGTGAGTCGCGCCGGACCCGCCCGTGCCCGGTGTAGCCTGGAAGCAGATGGCGAAGGCGATTACAGGGCAAAACGGTGCCGGATATCGCGACAACGTACTTACGCCTGAGGTAATCGATCCAAGGATTGCCGACGTCGAGGCGCTGGCGCGATGGTTCGATTACGCGTTTGAACTGCCGGGCGGGTTCCGGTTTGGGCTCGCGGGCATCATCGGGCTAATCCCCGGTATCGGTGATGTTCTGGACGCGCTGATCTCGCTTTATATTGTGAATCGCGCCGTTCAGCTTGGAATCCCCCGCGTTGCAATTGCTCGCATGATGGTGAATGTGGGAATCGAGGCGTTCGCCGGCGCGGTTCCGTTTGTTGGCGACCTATTCGACATTGCATTTAAGGCCAATCGCCGCAACTACCACTTGCTGAAGCGTCATCTGTCGGAACCGAAGCGCCAAAGCGCGCACGATTACTTGTTCCTGATCGCGACAGCCGTGCTCGTCGTGGCGGCTATTGCGCTGCCCGTGATCGGGTTAATCGTGTTAGTCAAGCATATCTAGAGCGACGATACTTGCGGCCCAGCCCTCTACGGCGTTGTGGATGGGACGGCCACAGGGAAAGTGACCACGTTGCTCACAAAGTTCTGCTGCGCGATGGTGAGTTGCGTCTGCGGATTGCTCGTCAGGCTCGAACTCAGCTGGAATTGAACCTGATATATGCCCACCAGGCCGGGAACATAGTTGGTGGAGATGATGTTCGCGGTCGCGCCGCCCGCCAGGATGGAATCGACAGGCGTCACCGGAGGATCGTTCAGGTTAGCGGCGGTCGTAATCGCCCCGGTGTCCACCGACTCGCTCTGGGACGGCCCGAGACCCGTCGCATAAACATAGACGACCTCGCCGGGAGCGGCCGGGTTGTCCGTCGTGACCCGCGCGTCGCCGGTGTTCGCGCAGCATAGCTGCGACGTCAGCGCCGTGAGAATCAGGCCCGTGCCCTTGGTTACGCTGACGGAATAGGTAACGGCTTGCGGCCCTGTGCCGCTCACTTTCGCGATGAGCAGGATCCGCGTAAAAACGTTGGAAGGAACGGCGGTGACAGGCGAATTCGGATCGTTATTGATCGCGTTGACGAAGGCCTGCTGCACCGTGTTCAGCGTATCGCTTGCCTGGACGGTATAAGCGTACGTAAGGGTAGTGCCGTCGGTTGTGACGATACTGATTGTCCCCACATCTCCGGCGCTGATCGTTCCATCGACTGAAATCGCGCCTGTAGCGTTCGCGTATGCGTGATAGACCTTACCCGCGCGAGGGTCCGCGCCAGCTTCAGCGAAGATGCCGGGATTGGCCAGAACGATCGGCACCGCTTCCGGGGTGCTGATCTGAACCGAGCCGTCACTGCGAAGCGTCCGAACATAAATACTCACGTTCGACCGGTTGTTCACCTCGAAAGGCATTTGCACGTTAATCTGATCCGGCGCCACCGATAACAACGGCGCCGGGATACCGTCGATATATACCTGTGTCTGCGCAAGGGTCGTGGGCAGATTCGGCACGGACAAGGACGCCGTTGCGTTCCCGTACGCCAGGTTCGACCCGAAGACCGTCACGAGCGAGCCCGGCGCCAGTTCGGCCGCGTCTTGCAAATTGAGCTGCAGCGAAGTCTGGTTGGCCGTCGCCGTCTCGGTAGCGCTCGTGGAAACGGTGGCCGACGTGTTCACCAAAGTTCCCGGAGCGCCGCCGATTTTCGCGGTGAGGATGATCGCGAACAACGTGCCGTCCGCAGCGATGTCCGGCCGCGCGGTCGCGTTCGGATCGCCCGGGGCCTTATTGATCAGCGCCACGAGCCCGTTGACAATATCCGCCAGTGTGTCTGTTTTCGCGACTGTGTAGGTGTAGTCCTTCGTGTTCACCGTGTTGCCGATCCCGTCGCCCAGCGCGATCGTTACCGTCACGGTGTCCTTTTCCGTAATCGTACCGCCCAAGCTCACGCTCCCGAGCGCAAAAACCTCCAGGCTCGCCGCGTTGCGAATGCCCGATTGCGGTATCCGGACGTCCCCCGGGGAATAGGCGACCACGCGCCGGTTGAAAACGTCCGAGACATAAAGATTGGTCCCGTCCCAGGCAAGTGAGGTCGGGGTCTGGAACTGATCGGCGCCGTCGCCGGGGTTGTCGGTGAATTCATCAGGCTCTCCCAGAATGATGTCGGGTGCCGTGGAGTTGCTCGTCGGAATCGTGGAAAAGATCAAAACACGGTCGTTCCCGCCATCGGCTATGAAGAGGCGGTGCCCGTCGGAAAGCGCGAAACGCGGAAAGGAGAGGGTCTTGCTGCAGCGGGCGGGATAGGTGGGGTTATTGCTGGTATCGGTTCCGTTCGAAGCACACAGCCCCGGGGAATTGTTGTCCGTAAAGCTGGTGAAATTCGGTTGGCCGAGGACCACATCCGCCGGCGCCTGGTTCGTCGTGGGAATGCTGTTCCAGATCAAAACGCGATTGTCGCCGAGATCCGAGACGTAGAGGCGCTGTCCGTCGGAAGTCACGGAAACGGGGCTCAGGAGGTTGTTCGCGGCAGGTGTGGGTACCAGTTGCGTGGGGGAAATTGCGCTCGTGAAGCTCGGTTGCCCCAACACAACGTCCGCCGCGGCGCCGTTCGCGGTGGGAATGGAGTTGTAGATCAACACGCGATTGTTTTGTGTATCGGCGACGAACAGCTTGCCGTTCTGGAACCACAGACCGCTCGGACCGCGCATGGACTTCGCGGTGGGCGGAACGGCCGGCACGTCGTGCGTGAAATCCGGCTGGCCGATCACGATGTCCGCGGGTTGATTGTAAAGCGGGTTCGAGAGCGCGCCCTGATTCGGGATGCTGTTCCAAATCAGGACGCGGTTGTTATCGGTGTCCGCGACGGCAAAATGAACGCCATCGGAGGC
>JAOAPQ010000273.1 GCA_025462965.1 Bryobacterales bacterium | reverse complement strand
GAGAGAGTTGCGGGCTTTCCGAGTGGGCGGCTATTTCTAGATTCCGTCGAGCAGGCGCTTGCCGTGGCGCTGGTCAACGGCTATGCACTGCGGCGCCGTTCCGTGCAGACGTTCCGAGGCGGGCTAGGTTCCGCTCGTTTGCGCAGGATCAAAGAGTTCGTAGACGCCAAGATCGAAGACGAGTTGACGCTTTGCGAGATGGCGCAAGCGGTCGAGTTGAGCACAGCTCATTTCTCGCGGATGTTTCGCAAGTCAACCGGCGAGACCCCGCATCAATTTCTCCTGCGTCAGAGGGTAGAGCGTGCCAAAGATATGTTGCGCTCCGCCGATAGGCGAGTAATGGATGTAGCCTTGGCCTGGGGCTTCAAAAGCCAACAGCATTTTGCGCAGGTCTTCCGTCACGTGTGTGGAGCTAGCCCGACAGAGTATCGCCAGGAATTTCTGGGCCGCGAAACGACGTACGCTCGGGAAACCTGTTCTCAAAATACGCCTCGCTTTCCCTCACCTGGGTCTGCGGCCAAATTGTGATCTCCCTCAGCCACGCGTAAATTCGTAGTTGCCCTACATCAGCTGACATTCGTAGCTCATGGCTCTTTGCATCCGCATCTCTGTGTCGCCTGTGCAAGTGGGAGGTGGCCGCCTGATGGAAACCTCTGCCACAGCCTTCGACAAGCATTGTCAGGTGCGGCGGCAATTCTGACAGACTCGCACGCATCTCACTCGAACTCTCGTCGTTGTCTCCTTCATGGCAGGCCGCTAGATGGACGTCTGATCCGTTGGATTCCGGTCTCCGGCATCAAGAATTTAAAGAATTGAGCAAGATTCCTACCAGAGGAGCAGATACTCTCACAAGTCCTTATTCCGCATGCCGTTTACTGGAGTTGTGAGATCACCAAGGCGAACCAGCCATGGCATGCCTCACATCAAAAAGGAGCAGTGAGATGAGTTCGAATCATGGAAAACAATCAGCAGTAGATCTCGCGGAGCGCGTTCGTGAGAACCAGCGGAAGCTCAGGGACGGTCTAACGTCGCAGTACGACTTCATCGTCTGTGGGTCAGGCTCGTCCGGATCAGTAGTTGCGCGCCGTCTGGCCGAAAATCCCGACGTCAGCGTGCTCTTGCTCGAAGCAGGCGGCTGCGACGAGGTGCCAAGCGTGACAGAAGCGGCTCGCTGGTTTGAAAACCTCGGGAGCGAGCGCGATTGGAAGTTTGTGGGTCAACCCAATCCACACCTCAAAGGACGTTCCATGCCGCTAAGTATGGGCAAGGTGCTCGGCGGGGGATCGAGCGTCAATGTGATGGCTTGGGCACGCGGACATAAGAACGATTGGGATTTCTTCGCATCCGAGTCCGGCGAGACGGCATGGAACTATGAGTCGGTACTCAATATCTACCGCCGGTTGGAAGACTGGCAGGGAGCGCCAGACCCCACGCGTCGCGGAACCGGCGGGTTGGTTTTCGTGCAGTCCGCGCCTGACCCGAATCCGATCGCTCCCGCCATGGTGGAAGGAGCGCGTTCCATCGGGATGCCGACCTTCGATAGCAACAATGGCCGTCTGATGGAAGGCGGCGGCGGGGCCTCTATTATCGATGTGCGCGTACGCGATGGAAAGCGCCTGTCCGTCTTTCGAACTTATGTCGCCCCCTACATGGACCGGCCGAACCTGACTGTGCTCACGCACGCATTGGTTACCAGGCTTACTTTAGAAGGAAAGCGAGCCACCGGTGTGGAGATCGCTTTTAACGGAAAACTCGAACGCATTACGGCTGGACTCGAGGTTGTCCTGTCGTTGGGCGCGATGCACACGCCAAAGGTGTTGATGCTTTCTGGCATTGGCGATCAGGCTGAGCTACAACGTCTGGGCATACCGGTCGTCCAGCATCTTCCAGGTGTGGGACAGAACTTTCAGGATCATTTTGGTATCGGCTGTGTCTGGGAGTATCAGCAACCGCTCGCTCCCCGCAACAACGGAGCTGAGGCAACGTTCTTCTGGAAGAGCAATCCTGGTCTCGACACTCCGGATTTGCAGACAGGCCAGGGTGAAGTACCGATCTGCAGCGCCGAGACAGCCGCCAAGTTCAATCCACCGGCGGGTTCTTGGACATTGTATGGAGGTGTCGTACGGCCGAAAAGTCGCGGTCAGATCCGCTTGACGGGACCGAACCCTAACGACCCTATACAGATCGAGGCCAATACGCTGTCCCACCCGGACGACCTCAAGGCCGCAGTTGCGTGCGTGGGATTTTGTCGGGAAATTGGCAATTCGGCTGCGCTTCGACCCTTCACAAAACGCGAAGTCATGCCTGGCAACCTGAGAGGAGCTGCACTGGAAGACTTCATTCGCGATGCGGCCTCCACTTACCACCATCAGACGTGTACCGCGAAAATGGGGCGCGATTCGATGTCGGTCGTAGACGGTCAACTTAAGGTCTATGGGATCGAAAACCTTCGCATTGCAGACGGCTCGATCATGCCGCGCGTGACCACCGGCAATACCATGGCTCCCTGCATCATCATCGGCGAGCGTGCCGCGGAAGTCTTGCGGAACGAGCACAGGTTAGAGACATCGTCGGTGTCGCGTTCTGCTCGCATTGGAACAATGTCTGGTCTCTGGTAAGAGATCACGAAAATGAAAGAGGGTATCAATAATGGAAATCGCGACGAGGAATAAAACACAACCCGAGGGAAATAACAGGGCCACTTACGTGCTTATACACGGCGGTTGGCGTGGAAGCTGGTGTTGGAAGCGCGTACGTAAGGCCCTCCAAGATGCCGGCCACGAAGTCTTCACGCCTAGCCTCACGGGAGTTGGCGAACGCTCTCATCTCATCTCAACTCGGCCACGGTCAACCTCTCCACCCACATCGCCGACGTCGTAAACCTGGTCCGGTGGGAGGAACTCTCGGATGTGATTCTCTGCGGCCACTCTTACGGTGGTTTCGTGATCAGCGGCGTCGCCGATCAAATCCCGGACCGGATCCGGGCCCTGGTGTATCTCGATGCTTTTGTACCCGAAGACGGAGAATGCTTGCCGTAGGCAGGGGAATAAATAGGTAAATATATTGTTGCCAGTAAGAGGGTAAAGATGCCCACTCGTTGCTCTGATTTTACCGTGTCGGTGGCTAACCTCGGGGCCCCGTTCGTGGTATTGGTTTCTTGACGCACGCTGCTGGTCTCGACTTGAATGGACCGCAAGCTTCGGAAGACTCAATTTGCGGATCAGATTCGAAGCGCTGCAGCAGTTTTGACCGCAAAGCTCGGGCGCTGGCGCGATTTGGCCCATGGCCTTCTCGAAGAGATTCAGCCCGTGATCACTTCGGCTACGCTTGGGGTCCCGCTTATCCTGCAGCTTACAACGTACTATGTTTCTTCGATTCCAACATGGGAAACTCTTCCGGTGGAGCAACCCCTTCCCGCACTGGCAAAGGAGGGTTACGTTGACCACGATGGAGCGCGGATCTGGTACGGAACGGCCGGTGAGGGCGAGCCGGGAATCAGGTTCCAGCCTTGATCAAAACCCACCATGAGGTCATCTTGATCGATAGTCGTGGACACGGGCGGAGTACCCTGGGACCTTATCCACTTTCCTATGAGAGAATGCAGAGCGACGTCGTGGCTGTAATGGATACGCTACATCTTAAGAGAGCGTCCTTCGTTGGCTGGAGTGACGGAGCAAACATCAGCCTCATCATGGCAATGAAGAATCCGGAACGAGTCAACAGCGTGTACGCTTTTGGCGCAAACATGAATACTGATGCTATCGTGCCAGGCACTTTCACCTCGCACATCCTTTCTGAACCGGCAGCAAGGTTGGCGAAAGATTATGCTCGCAGGTCGCCCACCCCCGACGGCTTCAATACTCTTCACCAGGCACTCGAAGCGATGCAGAAAGAAAGAGCCTAACTACACAACGAAGAACTCGCTGCGATCAAAGTGGCTAAGATCGCCATCGCCGGGGGCGATCATGAGGAATTCATTATTCGCGCTCACACAGACTATCTTGCGGCCACTATTCCTGGCGCAAAGCTAATCATCCTTCCGAACGTGAGCCACTTTGCCCCTTGGCAGGACCCCGCAACATTCAACAAGTCAATCCTTCAATTTCTCCACAATCGCGCAGGCTGTTCTGGCGCTACAACGCGAACGCTTAGTGGGCGGGGCGCGACGGTGACTACAAATTTCTTAAAATCGGCGCGAAGAGTCCCGATCAGGCGCCGGACATACCCGCTTCGCGAGAAAATTAGATGGCCGACGGTTTGAGACTCCACACACATCGATCATGACTATCATTTTTGATTTACGCCGCGGTAGCCACCGAGTAGGGGCAGAGTTTTCTTCGTTGCTCTCGTGGTTCGGACAGGAGCGGATTACAAACACGGGCAAAGCCAAAGTGAGAAACCGTCGAGACCTTGTCTCAAATGCCTGACGAGGAACTCGGAAGTTATCAGCTCGTCCGTCGGATTAGTACCGGCAAACGCGCATCGCACAAGGATTGCTGCACTATACGCCGGCCTGTTTGAACACAGCTTCGCATTTCAGCTTGATCTCTTTAGCCAGCTCGAAGGGATCGGCCTCCTGGAATTTCGGGAGGAACAGCTCCACCGAGATCGGTCCCCCGTAGCCCTTATCCGCGAGTTTACGGAGAATTTTCGCAAGCGGCGCCACGCCATCGCCGGGAATCACGCGCGATTGCAGATCGAGCAATTCGCGGGGTAGGTCCTGAGTGTCATTCAGATGGGCGTGAATGATCTCGCCCGGCTTGATCAAGTCCATATCCTCGAACTTGCTCGGGCCAGACCAGAAATGATAGCAATCGAAGAGTACTCCGAAGTTGGGATGCGCAGCCTCGCGGTGAAGCCGGAGGGCGGTCGGTAACGATGCCAGGAACGTGGAATTGCGTACGAACTCGGCAGCGACCTTCAATTTGAACTGGCGGGCTACGTCGGCGACTTGGCGAATATTGTCCAGGCACCTGACGTAGTCATCCGTCATGAACTTGCCTGAGGTGGCGCACGGCGAATAGACCAAAGGCGCGCCGAGTTCGGCAAACTGTTCGCAACGCTTCTTGAAGGCATTGAGGTTTGTCGGGAAGTTCGGATTGGGTTCCCAAAGACCGGTGACGCCGACCGCGCCGGAGACGATCTTAAGATCGTTATCGATCATTACCCTTTTTGCGCTGGCCAGCGTATCAGTCTTTAAGAAATCATCGAGCAACCCGGCGGACGGCTCGACATCGCGGATGCCCGCCTTGGCCCATCCTTCGAGGGACTTCCGATACCCGGCGCGGGCGGAAGTGAATTGATGCATGCTTAGCGTCATTTTGCGTGTGGCTGCTCCGGCACGTTCGGCGGCCAGCACAAGTGCCGCCTGTAGAACGGTTCGGCGTGGAAGCATCACGAACACCATACCGCTTTCGCAAGACCCGTGGGACAGGCCATCGTTTTTCGTGGCCTGTCTCTTTCCGCCAGCCCTATTTACTTATCCGGTACTCGCCCCGTGCTGAACGGATCACTCCTGAGAAGCGCGCCTGCGCCCGTCTACTGCGTTCGGCCGGATTTCGTCCCCCGACCCCGAATTTCTCCCCGTGCTAAACTCTGAATCGCATTCGGAAATCATGGATCGCAGAAACTTTCTCTCCACCTCTCTCACCGCGTCCGCGCTGTCGCTGGCCGGCGCAGCGGCAGCGCCACCCCAATCGCCCGCCGCCGGCCCAAAGGCCGCGGTCGAATACTATGACCTCCGGCGCTATCAGCTCGTGAGTGGACCCGGCACGAAGCTGACCGATCGCTATCTCGCCGGCGCCCTCATTCCCGCATTGAACCGGCTCGGCATCGGACCCGTCGGAGCCTTCTCCATCTATTTCGGTCCGGACACGCCCGCTTACTACCTCCTGCTGCCGTCCACGAAACTCGAAACGCTCGTGACAGCCG
>JAOAPQ010000255.1 GCA_025462965.1 Bryobacterales bacterium | reverse complement strand
AAAGAGGGCAGCGGACGGCGAGAGCTCGCCGAAGCCATCGCCAGCCCGGAGAACCCGCTCACTGCTCGCGTCATCGTCAATCGCGTCTGGCAGCACCATTTCGGCGAGGGTCTCGTAAGAACCGTCAGCAATTTCGGCCGGATGGGTGAAAGCCCCAGTCATCCCGAGCTGCTCGACTATCTCTCCGCTGAGCTGGTCAAGAACAACTGGTCACTCAAGAAACTGCATCGGGAGATCATGCTCTCCGCGACGTATCAATTGAGTTCCGATTACTCCGGTCGCAACTTCGCCGTCGATCCCGATAACCGGCTTCTGTGGCGCGCCAACCGCCAACGCCTGGATGCCGAAGCCATGCGCGACGCGCTGCTCGCCGTTACCGGTGAACTCGATCCGACGCCCGGCGGCGCTCCGCTCCCGCTCGACAAAGAAGACAACCGCCGCCGCTCCATTTACGGCTTCGTGAGCCGCAGGAAGCTCGACGGCACCTTGGCCCTTTTCGATTTCCCGAACCCGAACCTCTCCGCGGAAAAACGCATATCCACCGCGACGCCTCTGCAGCAGCTCTTCTTTCTGAACGGCGCGTTTCTGGAAGCGCGCGCCCGCGTGCTTGTCAGCCGTCTGGCGCCTGCTTCAACCCCGGAGGAGCGTATCCGCCAGGCCTATCGCATCGTGTTGGGGCGCGACCCCCGTCCGGAAGAGTTGCGCGCCGGGAATGAATTTATCGGCGGCGACAAAGACGCATGGCTGCCCTACGCTCAGGTGCTGCTCAGCTCGAACGAACTCCTATTCGTGAATTAGTGGAGACCAAATGACGCGACGCGAATTATTAAGGCACACCGGAACCGGCTTCGGCATGGTAGGTCTTGCCAACCTGATCGCAAGCCAGGCTCTCGCGGACGCCGGATCGCTGACGCCGAAAACACCCCATTTCGCACCCAAGGCCAAGCAGGTAATCTTCCTCTTCCTGAACGGCGGCCCTTCGCAGGTGGATACTTTCGATCCGAAGCCCGCGCTCGCGAAGTACCACGGCGGTCCCATGCCCGGCGACTATCCGAAAGCCAAACAGGAACGCGGTACGCTGATGCAGTCGCCTTTCGCGTTCAAGCGCTATGGCGAGAGCGGTCTGGAGGTCAGCGAACTCTTCGAGAAAACAGCCCGGTGCATCGACGATATCTGCGTCATCCGATCCATGCACACGGATCTGCCCGCACATCCGCAAGCCATCCTGCAAATGAACGTCGGCCGCATCATCCCCGGCTTCCCGTCGATGGGTTCCTGGATCACGTACGGTCTCGGTACTGAAAACCAGAATCTCCCCGGCTTCATTTCCCTCTGCGCCGGCGTTCCCGACGTAGGCCCGCAGCTCTGGAGCTCCGCTTTTCTTCCCTCGGTTTACCAGGGGACCTACGTCCCCAGCGACGAGTCCAATCCCGAGAAAATGATTCAACATCTGCGCAGCCGCTCCGGCGACACTGTGGAACAACGCCGCCGCGTCGAGCTTTGGGAAAAACTGAATCGCCTCGACCTGGAAAATCGCGGCCCGGACGCGCAACTCGAGGGCCGCATCCAATCCATGGAAGTCGCGTACCGCATGCAGGCCGAAGCCCTCGACGCCTTCGACGTTTCGAAGGAACCCGAAGCGATCCGAGAACGCTACGGCGTCAACGCCAAGAATGACGGTAGCGAAATGAAAATCAAGTCAGCCACTCGCGATGGAGATTTCGCCCGTGGCTGCCTCGTGGCTCGCCGCCTCGTGCAGCGAGGCGTTCGCGTGGTCCAGGTCTACTTCGGCAACGACAAGCCCTGGGACAGCCACCATGACATTCTGGTCCATCGCCGGCTCGGTTTCCAGGCTGACCAACCGATCGCCGCGCTGCTCCAGGACCTGAAGGCCTCCGGTTTATTGAAGGAAACACTCGTCATCATTGGCGGCGAATTCGGACGCCGTCCGTGGACGGAGGTCGCCGGCCGCATCAACGTGCAGAATGGCCGCAACCACAACAACGAAGGCTTCACCTACCTGCTCGCCGGCGGCGGCGTAAAGGGCGGAATCGCCTATGGCGCGACGGATGAGTTCGGCTATCAATCCGTCGAAAACAAAGTCCACGTGCATGACCTCCACGCGACGGTCCTGCATCTGATGGGACTCGACCACACCCGCCTCACGTATCCTTACAGCGGCCGGAACTTCCGCCTCACCGATGTGGCCGGGAACGTAGTCAAACAGATCATCGCCTGATCGCCTTTTCCGGTTTCATGGCGCGGAAATTTTGTCGGCCTTTCGGCTGACCAGTTCTTGTTCACAGGCCCCATGCTTTGCGCATCCGCTCTTCGCGATCTTCGCCAATCACCTTCAGGATGTCATAGCCTGCTGGGATCTCGCCGGTGTGAACCCAAAAACTCCCTTTCTTGACCAAGGAAGGTCTCCGATCAGCGGGTTTGAGCACGACTCCCTCCGGGGTCTCCTGGATTTCGAGGTTGCTCCCGGCGTGTAAACCGAGCCGGTCCCGGACGGGTTTTGGCAGGACCACTCGACCCGATTTATCCATCTTCAGTGTCATACCATTTCAAGATGGCGGATGGCATTGACGTTGGCAAGTGAGAT
>JAOAPQ010000253.1 GCA_025462965.1 Bryobacterales bacterium | reverse complement strand
GCGTCAGGTCGGGCGCGACGCCCATGTAGGGTCCCGCGAACGCCTCCTCGCGCGGCGTAATCTTGTCGATGAGAGGCTTCCCGGTTTCCGGGTCCACGCAATCGGTAAGCAGTTCGTTCATCAACCGGTTGCGGAAACTCTCGTACTCATCGGGCGCAATGCCATGCTCCGTCTTTCGCCCGCGAACCACAATGTTGATGCCATTACTGCTCGCCGTTAGAGCGAACGCTCGCGTACGACTCATGTCAAAGGCAGATAGCTTGTAAAAGTCCGTCTCGAGCTCTTGCGATCCGCCTGGCAGGAACGGGGCGTCCTCATTCCAGACCAGGTAGCCCCGGCTTTCAAGCCATGTGTTGATGAACAGGATGTCGCTTGTTCCCGTGAAGCCGTGATCCGAGACGACCATAACGGTCGCCTCCGATCCGGCCATAAGAACCGTGCGTTCCAGAAAATCGTCGATTTGACGAAAGTAGTTGAAGCAATGGGATCGGATACGGTCCTGATCCGGCCCAAGATCTACGGAGTTTGAAGGGTCAAGATAGGGCCAGAGAAGGTGCTGGAGCTTGTCGACTCCGTCGAAGACAATGCCCACCAGATCGCAAGGGTCATTCTTCAGCTGGTGTTCGAACACCTGAAACCATTGCCGTTCGCGCCTGATATGGAGAGCGATCCAGCCTTCCGGATCTTCGACGGGCTCGCCGGCTATTGACTTCTTTTCCTCGTCGAAGTCCATTGCGAGCGCCTTCACATCGAATCCCGGAACTTCGGCGTTCAGCCGTTCGACCAGTCCTTTAGGATGGCTGAGGCGCTTTAGCCATCGCCACGGCACCCAGCCCGGGATAACATATCCATCGACCCTCGGCGCGGGATGATGGACAGCAAAATTCAAACTGCCGGCGCGCTTTCCCTGGCGGCTCACAATCGACCATAGCGTCTCAGCGTGAAGCTTGGTCGCGGACACGATCTCAATGACAAGAGAACGTTCCGATTCATACTGGAAGAAGCCCGTGATGCCGTGATTACCAGGACTGCGGCCTGTTACCAGGCTGCACCAGGCTGGCGGTGTTAAGGGTGGAGTGGTGGATTGCAATACTCCGCGTACTCCGGACTTCATGAAGCGCCCGAGAAAAGGCATAACTCCCCGATCAATCAGGGAATCCAACACTGTGTAAGTCCCGCCGTCGAGACCGAACAGGATCACGCGCCCCATGAAGCGGCTCCTTGCGCGAACTTCTTGTTCAGGTTATCCATCAGGAAGTCCAGCAGGCGGCCGAGCGTGATATCCGGCAGCTGCTGCTCGCGAGCCAGGGTCAAAAACTCCGGAAAGGGCAGTGGCGTCTCGTAATGCTCCTCAAGAGTAGATCCAAGAAGCACTGCATCGATAGATTCAAAGCCCAGTTCACGAAACAAGCCGGTGTCTTCGGAGATCGGAACCATGGACGGCGAGTCATCCCGGATTTCTCCAATGATGCTGATTACTTCGTCGCGGACGTCCGCTCTACTGTGTTGTGGCATGGTTTATTCAAATGCGATTGAAAATATAAAGGGTCCGTCCGCAACAGAGGTCACGTTAAGAGGTCCGTTGGGAGGGGTCCGCCCCCCCAGAAGCCTTGTAACTGCTGCCGTGCGGCACGTCTGGTGCGCGGATTCGGCGTTTCCGTCCACCGGCGTCATCGCCACGCCAACAGGACGGTTTCCCGCAGCTGCGAATCCCACCTGGCCGATGGCGCAGGATGATACGAAAGGAAATAGATCGGATCCGGGGATGCTTCCGTGCATCCTGCCTTCGGCATCGACCGACATAGTAACGTCCGGTGGGAACACGTCAAGCGAGAAGTTGCGCTTGACCCACATCCGCACGGCATCCTTCGCAATAGCGCGCTCCGTCAGCCACGCAGACTTAGTCTCGGCGCCGATCAGCGCTTCACGGTCACTAATCTCTTCGGCGCTCAACACCATGCGCATCCAGAGACTCTCCCACAGCCCGGTCTTGTCGCTCTCATTGAGCGGTTCCAGGCGGCGGCACTCGAAATCGGTATCGGCCGGAGTCGACAAGCGTACCGGAACGCCATTAGTACCAAGTTCCGGAAAGCGCCAGAACTCGTAGATGTGGCGCTGCCAGTAAAAGCGCCAATCCTCCCAGCCGAGCACGCGCATCCACAACGTTCCGTCCGGACCGACCACATCAATGTCGGCCTTCAATTGCCTCGCACTCACGCTGCGTATGCGAACGTTGCATTTCGCGCGCTCTCCAGGTAATAGATTTTCGCGGTAGAGGATCAGTTCGCCCACGCGGATCGGTAAAGCGACAAAACCTTCTGACAGGTATTCCACCGGCCAGTAGCCGACCATTTGCCCCGCCGCATCGAGCAGGAATGGATCGATCTGCATCCGGGGATTCGGATCGGATCGGAATAACTTGCCGGCGGGCAGAACCTCGAGAGTACCGGAGACGCCGTCCTCACCGGTCAGATCCAGATCGAGAACACCTTGGAAGCTTGGACCATGGAACATGCGGTGTTCAGTGTAGATTCCACGACCCGTCGTCTGCGGCGGACGGGCGTTCTTCAGCGTCAGCGGTGCAGGGCTCAGTAGCTCGGGGAAGCGACTCCCCACCACAACAGTGCACTCAGCAAGCAAGTCCCCGGACTTTCCGTTGCCGGAGCGAATCGCTACCCGGATGCTTGACGAGTCACGAAATTCGGCCGCGATCGAGAGAGTAATTGGCGCGCCGCCCTGGTCCACGTTCATCCAGCGGCCCGCCTGCATATCTTTGAAGCCGATCACCTTTTGGCCAGGGCTCAGCCGCGCAGCAGCCTCCGCCATTATTTCCATGCTCCCCGTGAGAGGCATAGAGAGCACCGGAGCGCCTTGACGGCCGTACTCAGAACCCGCGAAGTACAGGCAGTGGTCGGCCAGATATAGAT
>JAOAPQ010000228.1 GCA_025462965.1 Bryobacterales bacterium | reverse complement strand
GCATCCTGGTGATTCGCAAGCTGGCCAACGTCAAGGTCTGATTATGTTCTGAGACATCCTCTTTTTCATCCTCGCTTTCGCCACCGTCGCGGCGCAGCAGTGGTGCGGCATCCAGATGACGCAGGATCATGACAACCCTCTCGCCGACCGTCTGGAGGCGTTGCAGTCGGCGTCTCTTGTCTCCGGTCACCGTCCTTCGCAGCGCAGGAAGGGGAAGGGTTTCCGTAACGGTTTTCTTTATGCGCTCGGTTCGATCCCCGGCGCGGAAGACTGGCTCAAAGAGAACGAAAAACGCCTCAAGCAGGCGGGCTTCACGGGCACCAACGCGCTCGCGTACTATGCGATGTTCAGCGTCGTTTTCCTGTTAACGCTCGTGTTGGGAATGGTCTGGCTCCAACGCAACAACAATCCTGCGCAGCTGATTGGCGGCCTTGTCGCTGCGCTGCTCATGGGCTTCATGATTCCGAACTTCATCCTCCAGAAGCTCGCCAAGCGTTATCGCAAGAAGCTCCAGGAAGCGCTCCCGGACACCGTCGACCTTCTCGGCATCGTACTCGGCACTGGACTCGCACTGGACCAGGCCATGCTCCGCGTCAGCGAGGAGATGCAGTATATTTACCCGGAGCTCGCGAACGAATTCCACACGGTGGTGATGCAGGTACGCGCCGGCCAGGAGCGCGGCAAAGCCTTCCAATCCCTCGTGCGCCGCTCGGGCATCGAAGACATCAAGTCGCTCTCGGCGATGATCATCCAGAGCGAACGCTTCGGTACCAGCCTCGCCCAGGCGCTAAAGGTCTACGCCGATTCACTCCGCGACCGTCGCCGCCTCCGCGCGGAAGCCGCCGTCGGCAAGGCCGGTATCAAGATGCTCTTCCCGATCGTGATTTTCATCCTGCCGGTGCTCTTCGTAATCACGCTCGTACCCGGCATGCTAAGCGTGCTCCACGACCTGGCCCTGCTCCGCGGCAAATAGCGTGGGACAGGCCATCGTTTTTTGTGGCCTGTCTCCCTCCGTGGTTGCGCAAATCTACTGAATCGTAACCTGAACCGGATTCGCCGAAATCCCCGAAACCGTAAGCTGCACGCTCACATTCCCCTTACCCGCGAGCGACGCCGGCACCTGCACATTCATCTGGTCCAATCCCGCGAAACTCCCCTGCGGACCCGCAAACTGAACCGGCGCGTTCACGCCCCCGATGGTCGCCGTCACGCCCTTCGTTCCGGCCGCCTGCAATCCGGTGCCGTAAAGAGTCAGGTAAACCCGATCCGTCGCCGCACCCATGCCGATCGGCGCCGCCACGATCGCGCTCCCACTCGTCATAAACACAGGTACCGCGGTCTGCGTCCCGTTGGCCGAGACACGAACCGCATTCGCAGCCGCCAGCCCCGTCCCGTTCAACATGAACACCCCCCGGCGCAAGCGTCGCCACTTCCACGTTGCCCGCCGTTTGCGTACCCGCTCCCGTCGTGACCATCACCTGAGCGATGCCCGTCGCCACTGTCGACGGCACATCAAAATTAATCTGATTGGGCGAAACGAAAAGCAGCGGCGCGGCGGTCGTCCGTCCACCGGCATCCACGATCGATACGGACACGCCGCCAAAGGTCGTCGGAGCAGGGGAGGGCGCCGCGCCCGGATTGCCTACCGAAAGATTCTGGCCATTCGCCGTCGCAATGGAACCTTGCGCGATTCCGACCACACTCGGGCTTGCGGCCGAGAGGATCAGCGGGGAATTCACCGCCGCGCTCGAACCCGCTGCCGGTGTAAACGAAACACCGCGCAGCACTTCCCCGGCAGCGGCACTCTTGATCGTGGTGAACTGCTCGTTCGCGACGCTGGCGGCGGTCATGCTGGCGAGCGTATCCGTTATGGATACCAGCTTGTTCGGGTCCGCGCCCTGGTCGCCATTGGCGCTCACTGTCGAAGTTACCGCCCAGATGGTCACCTTGCCATCCGAATTCACACGCCCCGTAATGTTGCGCAGCCCGTCCGTCGCCGGGTTCAAAGACGCCGGATAATTCGCCACGCTGTACGGCTGGCCCAGATTCAGGCCGTTCTGGAGAACGTAGTCCATTTGCCATTGCCCGTTGACCAAGCTCCATTTCTGCAATCCGGCGAGCTTGCTGGTCGCGGCGTCGGCCATGACGCCATCCCTTTCATCGGCGACATAAAGCGTGGTCGCGTTCGCGAAAAACAAACCGAATGGATAGATGGTGGTCGCGTCCGCGTTCTTTGCGAGGGTCGTCGTGAAACCCGGCAGCACCTTGACCGGCGCGCTCGGCGCGTTGGCCAGTGTCGGCAAGCTGCCGGTGTTCCCGACTTGGTATACCGTGTTCACGCCGTTGCCGCCGCTACCTTTAGAAACGTAAAGCGTGTTATTGAAAAGAGCCAGCCCGCGGTAGTTATTATCCTTGCCGAGCTTGTCCGCCGGGTAAGGCACGCCGGTGGTGGGATCGGTCAGTTGTGTAATGGAAAACTCGCCGACAGCCGTCGGATAGGTTCCCGCGGGCTGGCCCGGTGTCGCCATCTGCACACCCGTGGACTCGATCACGTTCTCCGGCGTTCCGCCGCCATTGTTTGCGTTCCCAACCATATAGTACTGGCCGCCCGCCAGCACCGCCGCGCGCCCATTGTTGCCGCTATAGGCATTCGTTGGCGTGACCTGGATCGCGCCGTTCGCGCCCACCTGCACCACCGCGCGATAGTAACTCCCACCCGCAGGGTTCGTAGGATCGTATGTCTCGGGAGTATTCGAATTCGATACGTCGACGGTGTTGGACGGCGCTACATACGCCATGAATGTAATCGCCGTTCCGTCGCCGGATACATTCAGCGCCAGCTCCGATTTCGAGCTGAAACTCGTGTTGACCATGTTACTCGGGACCGCAAGCGTGCTGACCGCCGTCCCCGTAGGCGTGATCTGATCGAGAAATATCGGAGACGTAATTCCGAAGCTGCCATCCACCACATTGTTGGCCCATACACCGGGATAGGTCCCGTCGCTTGCCGCCTTTCCGGTTCCGCACGCCGCGGTAGCGGGGCATACCGGCGGCAGCGCCTGGCCAACCGTCACCGTCGATGACGTTCCGCTATAGACTGTGCGGGACACAATCAGATTCCCGGGAGTGAACCCCGAAAAGCTGGTCTGCGCGAGTGCGGCGGCGGAAATCCCGCCCGCTAGTGCTATCGCCGCTACCACGCTGAATCGTTTTCGGGAACTCGCGGTTTTTCGCATAGTCCCGACGATATCAATCGCATGTCACGACACGGCTACAGACCGGTTACAATTCAGTGGCTGTTTTGGTAGCGGGCCATGTTTGAACTTAAGGGTATTCTTCTGTTCAACCCATGAGGTTTCGGAAATCACCCCAGCAGGTGCAGCAAGCCCACCGGCTCTGGTCATAACACTGCCAACATAACCATCGTGTTGAGCATTAGGGGTTTCGTGGCCAGCGAGCTTTTGCCAGCATCCTTGCCACAATCGAGTGATCGCTTTATAGAGTTCGTCTAGCCTTCATATACCCGATCCAAAAGATCGTCCGTCATGCGCCCTTTTTCTCTAAGAATGCGCTAGCGTAAGGTCAATCGCCCGGCGGAGCTCGCCAATCAGCGGCTGGAAGCTCTCCGATTCCGGCGCTTCGAAACGCTGCACCCGTGCCAGGATGTCCGCATAAACCTCCTCTGCATCTGCCAGGAGCCGGACCGCTTCCGAGGGACGGCTCTCCGCCAGATCAACCAGGCTGAAGCCGATCTCGAGATCGGCTTCAACGAATTCGACGCTGACCCGGTGGTCCGGGGTAGTGCCATAACGGCAAGGCATACAAGGCCTGCTTTCCTGGATTCAGTTTACTTGACGCCCGCCAGCTCCGGCTCGGGAACGTCCAGCCCGAGCGCTTCCGCAACACCCCTCCCATACGCGGGATCGGCTTTGGTGAAGTGTCCGATCTGGAGCCTCGCGATGCGCTTCGGTATGCCCTTCATGTGACCTGCGATATTACTGATCAGCGACTGCTTGTCCGCCGGAGACATCAGTCGGAATAGGTCCCCCGCCTGACGGTAATCGTCGTTACCTTCGCGGTGGTTGTAGCGGTTCACCTCGCCCGATACCTTGTAAGGCATCTCGCGGTAGCGCGGGTCTTCCACCGGCCCTCCGAAGCTATTCGGCTCGTAGTTCGGACCGGGTCCGCCGTTGTCGTCCGCGCGCATAAAGCCATCGCGATTGTAAGTATGGACCGGGCACTGCGGCTGGTTCACCGGCAGTCTTTCGAAATTGACGCCAAGCCGGTAGCGATGAGCGTCCGGATAGCTGATCAGACGGGCCTGCAGCATCTTATCCGGCGAGTAGCCCATGCCGGGAACAATATTTACCGGCGAAAATGCCGCTTGTTCCACCTCGTTGAAATAGTTCCTCGGGTTGCGGTTCAGCTCCATGACGCCGACCTCGATGAGCGGGTAGTCCTTGTGCGGCCAGACCTTCGTGAGGTCGAACGGGTGGATGTGGTAGGTCTCGGCTTTGGCCTCCGGCATCACCTGAACGCACACACGCCATTTGGGGAAGTCCTTGCGTTCAATGGCTTCGAAGAGATCGCGCGTGGCGTAGTCCGGATCGTTGCCGGCGATCTCATCGGCCTTTGCGGCCGTCAGGTTCTTGATTCCCTGGAGCGTCAGGAAGTGCCACTTGCAGTAGAAGCGCTCGCCCGCCGAGTTGATCAGGCTGAACGTGTGGCTGGAGAAGCCGTGCATGTGGCGGTAACCATCGGGCGTGCCGCGGTCGGAAAAGAGCGTGGTGACCTGATGGAGCGATTCCGGAGAAAGGGACCAGAAATCCCACATGACGGTAGGCGACCGCAGGTTGGTCGCTGGTACCCGCTTCTGGGAGTGGATAAAGTCGCCGAATTTCAGAGGGTCGCGCACGAAGAAGACGGGAGTGTTGTTGCCTGTCATGTCCCAGTTGCCTTCGTCCGTGTAGAACTTGATCGAGAAACCGCGGGGGTCGCGGGCAGTATCGGCCGAGCCTTTTTCGCCGGCTACCGTGGAGAAGCGGGCCAGTACGTCGGTCGCCTTTCCAATCTTGTTGAAGAGCTTCGCTGACGTGAATTTGGTGATATCGCCGGTTACGGTGAAGGTGCCGTGCGCGCCGGCGCCCTTCGCGTGAACCACCCGTTCCGGAATGCGTTCGCGATTGAATTGGGCCATCTTCTCGAAGAGAAGATAATCTTCCATGAGAACCGGCCCTCGCGGGCCTGCTGTGACCGAATTCTGGTTGTCTCCGACCGGGCGTCCGGAGGACGTGGTCATAATCGGGGAGGACTTCTGTTCGGGTTTGTCAGTTGGCATAGATCTACCCAAAGCATATTCAATTCCCGAAACACCGCTATAGCCGATTTGCAATCATAACGATAGGCAAATCCTATGGAATTCCACCAGCTCCGATACTTTTGCGCGGTCGC
>JAOAPQ010000222.1 GCA_025462965.1 Bryobacterales bacterium | reverse complement strand
CAGCACGCCGACCAGAATAAGCCTTCCGATGCAATCTCCCATACTCCTATCGAGTATGGGAGATTTACGGGACAGTTGTCAAACCGTGGGACAGGCCATCGTCTTTCGTGGCCTGTCTTTTCCCGCGCCTTTCTACGTCACCACCCGCCGAATGAAGCTCCGCGCCCCCATGACAAACGTCACGACCACCGCGATCCCCAGCGCAGGCAGTATCCACTGCAGCGGCAGCGTCGGGAATTCATGACCGTGCATCGGAGGCACCATGGCATAGCGCAGCCCTTCCGCGGTATAAGTCAGCGGATTAATAAGGGTAATCGCCTGAAACCACCGAATATTACTCAGCGCACCCCAAGGATAGTAAGTGCAGCCGGTAAACAGCAGCGGCGTGAAGACGAGCGTGAACATCAGGCTGATCTGCTCCGGCTTGATCACTGTTCCCATGAAAAGTCCGATGGTCGAGCCAACGAGCCCGGTCAGGATGATCATCCCGATCAACACGGGAATACGGTCGAGGCGCACGGCGAACCCGTTGCCCAGGATCAACCAGGCGAGAGGAAAGATCACCGAGCTGGCGATGGCTCCGCGCATAGCGCCGAACAGCACTTTCTCGAGCGCCACCCACCACACCGGCATGGGCGAGAGCAGGCGATCATCGATTTCGCGGGCATAGCCGAGATCCAGCACGAGCGGCAGCGTGACGCCTTGCATCGCGGCGAGCATGCCGGTAATGGCTACGATGCCCGGAAGCAACAACGCGGCGAAATTGCCGGCCGTGAGACCGATGCCGGGCAGAACCTTGCCGAAGATGAACAGGAAGAAAAGCGGCTGCATCAGTGCCTGCAGCAGAAAGGGAACGAACTCCCGAACTGTCACCACAAAGTCGCGCTCAAGAATCGCGACGAACGCTCTCATCGCCAGCCGGGTGCGCATTTAGCGGAGATGCCTCCCTGTCAAAAATATGAAGACTTCCTCGAGCGAAGGTTGTTTCAAGCTAAGGTCGCGGACTTCCGCGCCGGTCGAGAGCACAGCTTGCGCGGCGGGCCCGATGAGACCGTTCGCGGCGGCGGCGTAGATGCGGCAAGTCAGAGATCCCGGCTCTTGCTGCTGGGCGGAACTGTCATTCACGATGTCCACTTTAGCGACCGCCGGGAGCGCGGCGAGAGCGGAGCAGATGCGCTCGGAATCAATGGCCGGTGCGTAGGCTCGCACCTCCAGCGACGTTCCGCCGGGGATCAGTTTTTTCAGCTCGGCCGGAGTATTGTTTTCCAGGATCTTGCCGTGGTCCATGATTGCGATGCGGCTGCAGAGCCTGTCCGCTTCATCCATGTCGTGGGTGGTGAGGAGGATCGTGATCCCGTTCGCATTCAGGTGGCGGATGCGCTCCCAGAGAAACAGACGCGATTGCGGATCCAGATTGTTGGTCGGCTCGTCCAGAAAAAGCACGTCGGGCTCGTGCATCAACGCGCGAGCAATCATCAGGCGCTGCGCCATCCCGCCCGAATACCGGCTCACCTTCTCGTTGTCACGGTCGGCCAGGCCGACTTCCTTGAGCAGTTTATCGGCGAGGGCTTCGCGCTGTCTGCGAGGGATGCCGTGATAAGCGGCGTGGAATGTCAGGATCTCGCGCACCTTCAGACTGCGGTCCAGGTTGCTCTGCTGCGGGACCACGGCGATGCGCTGTTTCACCGCAATCGGATCGCGAGCGACGTCCGTGCCCATGATCCGGGCAGAGCCGCTGGTGGGGACGATGAACGTGGTGAGGACGCCGATGATGGTGGTCTTGCCCGCACCGTTCGGCCCCAGAAGGCCGAAGATTTCACCGGGGGCAACCTCAAAGGAAACGCCATCGACCGCGTTCGACTTGGATTTCGGGTAGCGCTTCACCAGGTTGCTGACAGCGATCGCGGGAGTCATGCAGTTTATTCTGCTCTAATGTACCGGGTGGGGAGCCTGCAGGTAAGCCCAGCGCTCCGCCAGTTTGCTATCGGCAATCCGCCAGATCACGATACCCGCGAACTCAATCTTTTGACCCGATTCGCGATCGGTCGCGCGCCAGGTGTTCCGCACAACCACCTTGTCTCCCTCGGCAACGATGTCTTCGATGGTCACGCGAATATCGGGAAAGCGCTGAAAAGCCGCTGCCAGATACTGTTTCGGCCCTTGTGGCCCCGGCGGCAAACCCGGTGGAACATCGGGGCCGTGCTCCTGGTAATCAGCGGCGAAGTTGCGATCAGCGGCGGAGAGATCCTGTCGATTCACGAAATCGTCAAAATGTCGGCGAACGAAGCTTTTTGCGTCTTCAGGAGTCAGCATTGGTGTCTAGTGTCCGCTGTCCGGACCTGCGTTGTCCAGCAGCCGTTCGACAATCACCACGTCGCGCCATTGCCCGTCGAGTTGGCCGTGTTTGTAGTAGACACCCACTTCGCGAAAACCAAGCGAGCGAAGCAGATTCAGGCTGGCTTCGTTTTCCGGAAAGACGCGCGAAACCAGCTTCCAGAAACCCGCCCGGCTTGCTTCGCTCATCAGATACTCCATGGCCGTGCGCCCGGCTCCCGTACCGCGAGCGGCGCGCGAGACGTAAACCGAAAACTCGGCAACACCGCGATAGCAATCGCGTGGCCGGTAGGTGGACGTGCTGGCGAACGCGATCACTTCGCCATCGCGTTCGATCACGATAACAGGGTGGACACCGTCGAACCATGCCTCGATATCGGCGGCGGCGCGATGGAGCGTTTCGAAGGTCGCCGTCCGGTCGTCAATACCTTCGTTATAGATGTGGGCGATGCTCGTCGCGTCGGCTGGAGTGGCTGCGCGTGCGGCGTCAGGCATGCACGAGCGTTTTGCCGAAGCCCATCAGTCCGTCATTGGGATAAAAATGATCGACATTATCGGGCGTGATGAGCTGATGTTTGACGAACACCGCGGGTGGAGTGGCCTTGCGTCCGAGAATATCGAGCCCGAGCCGGATAACGTCCGTGCCGTAGCGTTCGGG
>JAOAPQ010000265.1 GCA_025462965.1 Bryobacterales bacterium | reverse complement strand
CTGCGGAACGGTCCAGACGTACCAGGCCGCGCCGAACATTGCGCCGGAGAAGATGATGAACGCGACCAGGAAGAAACCCATAGGGCGTTATTCTTTCACCTCGTGAACTTCGTGGAAGATGGATTCGCGAAGGCGGATGCCGAAGCCGCGCAAGCGATCGAGGCAGCGCGGCGTGTTGCCCGCCGCGACGAAGCGGCCGAGAACCTTCCCGCGCGGGCTGATGCCGGTGCGCTCGAAATTGAAAATATCCTGCATGGCCACCTGGTTGTTTTCGACGCCGATGACTTCGGCGATGCCGGTGACTTTTCGAGTACCATCGCTCATGCGCGCGCAGTGGAGCACAATGTTGATCGCACTCGCGAGTCGCTGACGGATGACGGCGTCGGGGACGCGCGCGCTCGCCATCATCACCATCGTTTCCAGGCGCGAGAAGGCGTCGCGCGGAGCGTTGGCGTGGACCGTGGTCATGGAGCCATCGTGACCGGTGTTCATGGCCTGCAGCATATCGAGGGCTTCGGCGCCGCGGGATTCTCCGACGATGATGCGGTCGGGGCGCATACGGAGCGTGTTGATGACCAGGTCGCGGGGCGTGATGGCGCCGGCACCTTCTATGTTGGCGGGGCGGGTTTCGAGCCGTACGACGTGCGCCTGCTGCAGCTGAAGTTCAGCGGTGTCTTCGATGGTGATGATGCGCTCTTCTTCGGGGATGAAGCGCGACATAGTATTGAGCATGGTGGTCTTCCCCGAGCCGGAGCCGCCCGAGATGATGATGTTCAGGCGCGCTTCCACACAACCGCTCATGAAATCGAGAATGCCGGTCGTGAGGGTTTCATTTCTCACGAGGTCTTCCGTGGTGAGAAGCTTCTTGCCGTAGCGCCGAATGGAGACGACCGGGCCGATCAGCGACAGCGGAGGGATCACGGCGCAGACGCGGGAGCCATCGGCCAGGCGGGCGTCCACGATGGGCGACGATTCGTCGATGCGGCGGCCGACGTTCGAGACGACGCGATCGATGATCATGCGCAGGTGCGCCGAATCCTTGAAGCGGATATTGGTTTCGACAAGGCGGCCGGCGCGCTCGACATAGACGTTATCGAAGCCGTTGACCATGATGTCGCTGATGGTAGGGTCTTTGAGCAGTTGTTCGAGAGGGCCGAGGCCGAAGACCTCATCGAGGATTTCCTCGGTGACACGATCGCGCTCGGCGACGGTCATGGGAATGGATTCGCCCTTGACCAGGCGTTCAATGACGTTCGCGATCTGGGCGCGGATGCTCTCTTTGTTGAGACCCTTGAGCTGGTCCGGCGTGAGCGAGCCCAGGAGCTTATTGTGGACCTGACTCTTGATTTGAAACCAACGGTCGGCGCCGGTGCCGCCGGGGTGGACCACTGCTCGGGTACCCATTTCCTTACGCTCTCCCTATGCCGTCTTAGCGGCGGCTTGGGCGACTGGCGCAAGCCGCGCGCCAGTCGCCTTGTCCACAAATGCGCGAAGAATCTTGTCCACTTCGCCCGCGGATTGCCGGTCCGCGACGGCGGGCCGCGCCTTGTTCACCGCGGCTAACATGGCCGGGGAATGAGGAATCCCGTAGAAAACGGGAAGGTTCAACGTCTGCTGGATCTGCTCCAGGGTCGCATGGTTCGGGCCCGGCTTCTTATTGTAGTGGTTCACGACGAGCTTGATCTGGTCCTGGTTAATGCCCAGATGCGAGAGCGCGGTGACGTAGCGCTGGGCGTTGCGAACGGAGGGGAAGTCCTGATTGACGACGAGGAAGATGGCGGTGGAGACCGCGCATGCGCCCGCTACCACTTCGTCATTGATGTTCTTGCCTGCGTCGATGACGACCGAATCGTACTTTTCGATGAGAAACGTGGCGAACTCGCGGAACATGTTCTCGCTGAAGTAATTCCGTTGATCGAGTGAATCGGGCGGGCCGACCAGGAAGAAGCCGAGGGGATCGCGGGTGACGAAGCCTTCGAAGAGGGCCTGATCGAGCTTGTTGAGATTTTCGGCCACTTCGAGAAGAGTGTATTGCGGGGCGGCCCCGAGTTGCATGGCGACATCGTTGGCGACCCAATCGAGATCGATCATCACGGCAGCCTGTTTACGCTGGGCGAGGATGGAGCAGAAGTTTACGGCGAGCGCGGTGGTCCCGACACCGCCCTTGGAGCCGAGGAATGTATAGACCTTGCCGAGCTTGCTTTCGGCTCCGCCGCCGGTGCGCCGGGGAGCGCGTTCGAAGCGGGACATGGCATCGCGGAATTCGACTCGCTTGAGGGGTTGGAGCAGGAATTCATTCGCGCCCGCGCGCATGGCAGCGATGACGGTGTCGCCGTCCGCGATGAAGTGCGAGGCGATGACGAAAAGGTCCGGGATGGCCTGCTTGACGCGCTCGAGCGATTTGAAAGCGGCTTCGGGATCGAAGGAGAGATCGATCACGAGACCGGCGTAGGGGTTGCGCTCGAGCTCCTGCAGGACGCGCACGTAGAGATTGGCGGCGACTTCCGGGAACTCGGCTCCGGGCCGGATATCCGGAATGTTCAGGAGATTATCGCGGACCGTTTCGCGGAAGTGTTCATCGCTCGAAGCGACCATGAGGGAAAGCGCTGTGGACATAGGATTTTCTCTTACGGCAGACTGGTGCAGCCCCCTGCTTGCGGATCGCAACCTCCGCTTTCCATGGGCAGGGAGGTAGGGAACTCGGGAACTGTGAGCGGCGGCAGTTTCAGGAAATTCAGAAAGTGATTGAACTGGTAGTTGGTGACCGTAACGGTGACGGCGTCGGGCATGCAATCGACGCTGCAGTCGCTCGCGCAGCCGCCCGCGAATGGGATCAACTGCCCGCTGGCAGGATCCTGCGAGTAGTACGCCACGTTGACCGTGGCGGCGCCCTGGATGAACTGCTGCATGTCGATCATGCGCGGGACGTGAGTTTGGACGTATGCGGTGACGTTGCCGTTGTCGCCCTGGTAGCAGTGCGTGGCGGCGTAGCGCGCGGCGTCGCGCGTGAGTTCGACGACGGAGTGCCAGACCCAGAGCATTTCCGAGAGGAAGAGAAGGCCAAAGGTGAGCGGGAGGATGACGCCGACGTAGAGGAGGGCGTACTCGAGCAGGGCCTGGCCGGAGCGGCGGGAGGAATACCGGGGAGACATCAGGTGCCTCCGTAGGGGACCTTGATCCGCGGCTTCAGCGGGATGGGGGTCAACGTGAGAAATGGAATGATGGGGGTTACGTTGTAACCGTCCTGGATGGAAACGATGACGTAGTCGGGACCTTTGACGCCGGCCAACGAGCAATCGTAGGGACCGGCGGTACCGGCAACAGGGTCGAAGCTCTCGGCAGTGACGTGCAGCATGTCCGCGGTCAGGTTGGGAATGAAGGGAGCACCGGTGGCATCGGTGGTTCCGGTGAGGGCGAAGTTGATTCCCGCGACGATGTTCGGGTCGGAAGAATCGCACATGTTCACGCCCTGCTGAGTGCCGATGTACCGGGCCGCGGAGTAGACCATCTTCTTCAGCGTGAAGTAAGTGTAAGTGAGTTTGCCGATCTGCTCCATCGCGACCATCAACGTCACGAGCACCGGGATAAAGAGCGCAGCTTCCAGGATGCTGTTGCCGCGGCGGGATCTCATTGGAAGAGGACTACCTTTCCGGGTCCGCTGGTCGCGCCGCACCCGCCATCGAAGCGGCCTTGCTTCACCGGCGCGGGGCTTCCGATGTAAAGAGCGATGAAGCGTCCGTTCTGATCGGAAGGATTGTTGGTGTCAAAACCGGGAGAACCTTCCAGGAGAAATTCGCGGAAGCCGAGCACGTTCATTCCGGCTGTGCCGAGGGTGGTGACAATGGGAATCGTGATGATGCGGCGAGTGCTGCCGGCGTAACTGGTGTAGTCGGTGATTGGGTTCGTTACGTCGCTATCGGCCTGAAAATGGGCCGAGACGGTTGCGAGATCCGTGACGACCGAGCACGCGCTTGGGGTGTTGATATCCATGCGGGTGGAGAGGCCGCAAAGCATTTCCTGCACGGAAGGAGGCGGCGCGCCGGCGCTGCAGATACCCGGTGAAGCGCTCGCCCAGACGTTCTCGCTGTTCCCGGGCGCGGCCGTGAGACATCCATAAGTGGTCAGCCCGCCGGAGGTGAGTGCGCCGGGGCCGGTCGGCAGCAGGCCGCCCGCTCCGATGCTGAAAAGCTGTTGGTCTTCAGGCAAGGCGTTGCTGGCGTTGTAGCGGTCCACGATCAGGTAGGGGAGTCTCTGAGCGGTACCGGCCAGCGGAACGGGAGCCGGATTCCCGGTACACATGTATCCGAACGTGTATTCGGTGCTCACGGTGAAGCCGAAGTTGACTGGATCCGAAGCGTCAAGAGCCGCTACCGCGAAGGGTTCGATGCCGCAGGCCGTGCATACGGGCGCACTGATGCCGGCCACGGCTCGCGCGGCAACGGCGGTCTTGCGCGATTGCCCAAGGGACAACATGGACCAGAAGAGCAGCGGCGCATCGGCGGTGATGTTGGCCTGCGCATAAAGAGCGCTGGTTCCATCGGCCGGGTTCGACGAGGCAGTCGGATCGAGGCTGGTGGCGTCACTGGCGAGAGCGAAATAGGTAGTGCTGTTCACTTCCGTTTGGAGAAACGCGCCGCTATCTCCGATGATCTGCGAGCCGAAATTGAACTTGTTGGCGGTGCCATCCGCATTGTCGTACGTGCTGAGTGCAGCGGCATCCGCGTTCGCAGTGGATACGCTCGTGCCCATGAGCTGTTTCGCGGCAGCGAGTGCCATGGCGTTGGCGGCCTGGTGCAGTTCCGCGCGGACGAGGTAAAGACGGCCGAGATCGATCGCAAAGCCCATAAACCCGAAGATCACCGGCACCATGATGACCAGGAGCTGAATCGAAATAGCGCCGTTATTGTTTTGGCGGTTCCTGGTGTCCACTGGGGCCTGTAAACTCCGGCTTTCCGGGATCCGGCTGCGCGGGATCCACACTTTTCTTCTTCTTCCTGCCCTTGGCCGCGAGCGCCTTCTGCTGTTCGACCGTCAGTTGGAACGGTTCGACGAAATCCGGCAGCTTGGCTTTCTCGTCGGGGCTGAGCGGACGTACGAAATGTGGCGTGATCACAACCAGCAATTCGGTGGTGGATTTCTGGTCGGTATGGGTCTTGAACAGATTGCCGAGGATCGGGATATTGCCGAGCCCGATGATCTTATCGGCTTCGCGGGTTACGCGATTGTCAATGAGGCCGGCGATCGCGAAGCTTTCGCCCTCCTTCAGGATGACTTCTGTTTCAGCGCGCCGCTGCGAGATGGCGGGGATGAGGAAGCCTTGCAGGGTAACGGCATTGGCGTAATCGAGCGAGCTGACTTCGGGAGCGACTTTCAAATCGATCGCGCCCGACGGGGTCACGGTGGGAGTGAAATTGAGCTGAACGCCGAAGGGTTTGAACTGGACGGTAACGACGGGCGCGGTGGCGCCGCCGGTGGACGTGGTGGTGAGTACCGGGAACGGGAACGAGCCGCCGGCGAGGAAGCTGGCTTCCGTTCCTTCCAGGGTAATCAGGTTCGGTTCGGCCAGAATCTGAAGCAGATTGTTTGCCTGAAGAGCCTTGATGGTAGCGCCGATGTTCAGGTCAGGCCGGTAGACGAACAGGTTCAGCAGGTCCGCAAAGTTGACCGATGACGAGTTGGTGAAGTTGCCGTTCGAATACTGCAATTGGCTGAAACGCGGCGATTGGAACTGTTCGGTGGAGCTTTCGGCATTCAGCACACCGTTTTTACTGAACAGATTGAACCCGACCTGCTGGAGCGCAAGGCGATCGATGCTGGCGAATTTGACCTGTAGCAGGATCTGGCGCGGTTCGGGATCGGGGGGAGCTTTCAGGAGATTGACGACCGTCTTCGCGCGGGATTGCGCGATACCCTCGGCGCGCCTGGAGTCGTCAGAGCTGGCTACGGTGCCGGTGAGAACCAGGGTATCGCCCTTGCCCGTGACCTCAACGTTGCTGCCGGGGAGATCGCGTCTTAGCGCTTCCCGGAACTGTTCGAACTCATAGTTATCCGGCACCACGTCGACTTCGTAGCGAGCGGCGGCGGCGCCGGTTTCCCAGATGACCACGGTGGCGCGGC
>JAOAPQ010000132.1 GCA_025462965.1 Bryobacterales bacterium | reverse complement strand
ATCTCGATTCGCATGTAGAGCAGTTCCAGCCCGCGGTTTACGAAATTGGCCACCGGCACGGTCCGGGGGCGAACGTTATGTATCTGGGGGGCCACGGTTACAGTCTGATTTGGCCGCCTGAGATCGGCACCACCCCGTTTAAAGACGGACATGGCGATAAAGTCGTTCGCGTGGAATGGGGTCCGAATACCGTTTTTGTTCCACCATTGAACTGGTACCACCAGCACTTCAACCCGAGCCCGACCGACGCGCGTTTCCTCAAAGTCGCGGCATTCGGTAACCGGGTCCAGATGCTGGCTTCAAAGGTGGTATTCCAGGAGTATCCCGTCGCCATCGATTATCCGGGTGAAGATCCGCAGATCAAGAAGATATTCGAGGCGGAATGCGCGAAGAATGGCTTGAAGTCCATGATGCCGCCGGTCGAAAAGTTCAAGGCCCTTTCGCGCGAAGAGAAAGAGAAGAAGAAGTAACCCAGGAACTGGTCCAGATGAGTTTTAACGTTCGTCTCACGAGGCGCCTGACAGGGGGACTAGCCGTTCTCGCTCTGGCCGGAGCCTCGTGGATGCTGTTATCGTACGCGCATTGGGTTTATGGCATCGAAGAAGGCAGCCGTCTGTTGGATCGCCAGGATTTCCCCGCGGCGCGGACGTCGTTTGCTCTCTCCGAAAGCCAGTTTGAGCATTCCCTGTTACGCCCGATCCTGCCGCGCGCGCAATACCGCGTTTTGCTGTTCAACCGTGTGCGATTGCTGATGGAGATGAAGCAGGATGGCGAAATTGCGCCCCTGCTGGAAGCCGCCGCAAAGCGGCAGCCATGGGTGGGGGACGATTCCGAATACCACTTCTGGATGGGCAATCTGCAATACCGGAAAGCCCTTGCGCTTAGCGACAAGCAGGCGCGGCGGGCGGGACTGCAGCAGGCGGCCGGCAGCTTCCGGCTTGTGCTGAATTCCGATCCCGGCGATTGGGACGCGAAGTTCAACTTTCAAAATGCGATGCGGCTGCTGAATGGCATGCGCGATAAGAAAGAAGACACGACGGAAAAGATGAAGCAGGGCGGCATGAAGATCCTGCGGGAAGATACCGACAAAGCGAAAGAGCAGCAGCAGAAACTGTCTCCCGAGAAACGAGGCTAGTGCCGTCCGTCGCGACCAGCATGACGTTCCTACGGCCGGAATATCTGAATCTTCTCTGGGCATTGCTCGCGCTGGCGATTTGGAGTGCCTATTCGCTGTATTCCCTTCGTCAGACCAGACGTAGGTTGGGCGCCGCTATTTATTCAGCCACATCGCGACCCTCCAGCCTGGTCAAGCGTGGCATCAAGATGACGCTCGGGTTGGCGGCGTTAGCCAGCCTGATCCTGGCCCTCTCGCGGCCAAGGAGCGTGTACCACCGCCAAATTCCGCAGTTGCGCCATCTTGACGCGATCATTTTACTGGACACCTCGCCCTCCATGCAGGCTCAGGATATCCAACCGTCCAGGTTGTTCCGCGCGACAGAAGTGATCGGCGAGTTCATCCGGAAGAAGGTGCCGGAGGACCGCATCGGGCTGATCTCGTTTGCGGAAAACAGCCTGGTACTCTCTTACCTGACGGGCGACCCGAAGAACCTGCTCTTCTATCTGGATTACCTCCGCGAACACCACGCGCTACAATACGGGACTAACATCGGCGGAGCGTTGAAAAGCGCCATGGGGGTCTTCGCACGCCAGGCTGATCTGGAGCCGGCGGCGCGGGATAACAAGAAGGTCCTGATTTTGCTTTCCGATGGCGAAGACCATGGCGAAGAGATGAAAGCCGAGCTGCGCGAGCTGGTGGCCCGCCGCATTCCGGTTTATTGCGTCGGCATCGGATCGCGCGTGGGATCGCTGATTCCTATCGGCGAGGATAACGGGCAGACGCGGTATCTCACGGGATCGAATGGACAGCCGATTCTCACTACGTTTGACGAAACGACACTTCAGGACGCGGCTGAAAAGAGCGGAGGTCTCTACTACCGCGCGCGGACCGGCGTGGAAATGTCGCAGGCGTTCAATGACATCTTTGTGAAAACCCGCGAAATTGCTGGCTATCGGCAGACGACGGAATCGCGCGAGCGTTACACGGAACTGCTGGCGGCCGCGTTCGTTCTTTCGTTGTTGAGGATGGTGCTTTAGAGAATGGTGATGGATAGCCGGACGGCCTGCGCCTTGGTTTCGCGGGTGGAAGCTGAAATTAATAAAGTCATTGTCGGCCAGCAATGGGCGATCCGGCGTCTGTTGATCGGCCTGCTGGCCGTGATCCCGTACTCCTTCCGCCGTAACGAGGAAGAACGCACTGGATACGGGCACGTTCTCCTGGAAGGCGTGCCGGGGCTCGCCAAGACCCTGACCATCATGACGCTCGCGAGCACCATCGATGCGAAGTTCCAGCGGATTCAATTCACGCCGGACATGCTGCCGGCGGATATCGTCGGAACCAAGATTTACGAAGCGTCCCTCAACACGTTCCGCACCGATAAAGGCCCCATTTTCGCGAATGTGATTCTGGCGGATGAGATCAATCGCGCCACTCAAAAGACGCAATCCGCGCTACTGGAAGCGATGCAGGAACGGCAGGTCACCATAGGGGAAAATACGTTCCGTCTGGATGAGCCATTCTGGGTGCTGGCGACTCAGAATCCAGTTGAGCAGGAGGGGGTGTACCCGCTTCCCGAGGCGCAGTTGGACCGTTTCGCGCTGAAGATCCATGTAGACTACCCTTCCCACGCGGATGAAATTGAGATGCTGCGGCGGCGGCTGACCAATACGGAAGTGCAGCAGATCATCAGCCGCGCGGAGGTGTTGCGGATTCGCGGCCTGGTCTCTGAAGTTCATGTGGATGATAAAATCCGCGAGTACATTATCCGCATCATCCGGGCGACGCGGGCAGGCGAAGGCCAGACGAACTCCATGGTCAATGAGATGGTGCTGCATGGCGCGTCGCCGCGCTCGGCGCAGCATCTTCTCGCGCTGACGCGGAGCACCGCTTTTGTCGACGGCAGGGATTTCGCGCTGCCTTCGGATGTGAAATCGATTGCCTTCGATGCGTTGAGCCACCGTGTAATCCGTACGATGCGCGCGGAGGCGGAGAACATTACTGCGACGGAAATCCTCGGGGAAATTTTTCGCGCCGTGCCGATTCCTTAGCGAAAGCCCATGCTGCCCCAGACGCTGATCGACCGGCTTCGTTACGTGGAGATCTATACCACGCGAGCCGTGCGGAATCACCGGGCGGGCGACTATCTGAGCCGGCTGCGCGGCCGCGGCTTCGAGTTCGACGAGCATAAGCCTTACCAGCCGGGCGACGATACCCGGCAGATCGATTGGAACGTCACCGCACGCATGCAGCGGCCCTATGTGAAGCGCGAACTCGAGGAGAAAGAGCTCGGAATGATCATCATGGTCGATGTTTCGCGCTCCATGCTCTTCACCAGTACCAACCGATCGAAGAAAGAGCTGGCCCTCGAAGTGGCCGCCCTACTGGCCTTTTCGGCGGCAGCGGATAATATCAGCACCGGGCTGATCGCTTTTACGGATCGTGTGGAGTGCTATCTGCCGCCGAAGCGGGGAACGCTGCAGGCGTGGCGTGTGATCGAACACCTGTATGAGCAGAAACCTCGCGGAGAGTTGACGGACTTCGAGCTGGCGATGGAACAACTGAATTCGGTTCTGAAGAGGGCGGCGCTGGTGTTCTGCCTTTCGGATTTTCTGCACGCGGATGCGTTTTGGAGCTCTCCTCAGGTAGCGGGACAGTTGCACCGGGCCGACTTTATTCCCGTGATCGTGGAGGACCAATGGGAGCAGGAACTGCCGGAGGTTCGCGGCTTCTTTCGCATGCGGGACCTGGAGCGAGGGGACCAGAAAGTCATCACCGTTTCGAAGCCGGAACGCGGACGGTATGGCGCGATGCTTCGGGAACGGCGCGAAAGCCTTCGCGCGAATTTTTACCGGCTGGGCATGGATCATCTGGTCCTGCGAACCGATGACGACTATCTGAAACGGATCATGACGTTTTTGCTGACGAGGAGAAGTAAGCGCTGATGAAAAGA
>JAOAPQ010000083.1 GCA_025462965.1 Bryobacterales bacterium | reverse complement strand
GCGACGACTTCCTTCCCGGAACCCGTCTCGCCCGAAATCAGGACCGTGCATCTGCGGGGCGCCACTAGCCGTATCAGGTGCGAGATCTCCTCCATGGGACTGCTACCCCCCACCAGGGTCTGGCTCCAGGGAAAACTGTGTGCGGGTGTGATCATAGCGGCGGCTGATCAAACTATCGGACAGCTTCGTAGAAACTTTAGAATTTTTTTTGAGCTAATGTTTTTTTCCACCAGCCCGATAGAACAAGTGTGCAGGCTATTGATCCAGATTTTCTCATTCAGGCGATTCAGGAATCCACGAGTTCAGTATTTGTAATGATGCTCGATTCCGCTGTCGTCCCCGGGCCCCCGGGCCTCGACGAAGAAATCGAAGGAGGTCTGGTTTCCCTTGTAGGGCTCACCGGACCATGGAGCGGGACGGGCAGCTTCTGCTGCAGCCCTGCAGTGGCGGGGCGCCTCGCTGCCCGCATGCTGATGATGGACCCTCCGCCGGAAGAAGCGGCGGTAACGGACGAAATCATGGACGCCATCGCCGAACTTACGAACATGATTGTCGGGAATATAAAGAACTTCCTCGAAGAGCGTGTTGGGCCGATGGCCATCAATATCCCCACGGTGGTGTATGGCCGCAATTTCCAGTTCAAGAGCCTCGCCGGAATGACGGGCATCTCGATCCCGTTCGCGTGGGAGTCGGACCGAATCGAAGTGCGGCTTTGCCTCGCGCCGACAGCCGAGAAGAGTCACTTCCTCAGAGCGCGGGCCGAAGCGTACTTCCTGCAGAAGGCGTAAACGCCCAACCTTTTGATGAGAAACTTCCGTGGCGGCGGGGACCATAGTTTGTCGATATCGTGCGCAACCCCGCCTCACTCTTCCGCCAACGCTGCCAACCCAGAACGCGCTGCGAACTGGAATCCGAAAAAAGCGCGCTCGAGCCCACTGAAAATCTGGGCCCGGAGTATCTTTCCCTGGTGAAGGTGATCGCCTGGCAGATCTACAGCGGTTTGCCGCGGCATGCGTTTGTTGAATTGAGTGACATTGTGCAGGCGGGCCACCTTGGGTTGGTGAACGCCACCAGGACCTATAGCGCGGGCTTCCAGGTTCCATTTGCAAGCTATGCCCGCCACCGCATACGGGGCGAGATCCTGGACAGCCTTCGTAAGTTGGATACGGCATCCCGCAACTTGCGATGGTGGCAGCGGCGCATCGAAAACTCCGCGCATGATCTGAGTCTGAATTTGAACCGTGACCCGACCGACGAAGAAGTCAGTGCCCGGCTCGGCGTAGGGGTCGCGCGCCTCCGGAAGAAGCGGCTCGCTCTCTGGCATGCAGGTCCCTGTGCTATGCCGCAAACTTCGGACGGTGAAACAGAGCGATGTTCCCGATCACTCGCCTCCGCGCCCGACGGAATGCCCGATTTCATTCAGGAGCGGCGCGAGATGAAGGAATTTCTCGAGCGAGCGGTTTCCACGCTCCCGCCGAGGTCTAGAAAGGTGATCGAGTGCTACTACCTGAGGAGCATGCCGATGAAGCAGATTGGGCGGCTGCTCAACGTGAATGAGAGCCGTGTGTCGCAGATTCACAAGACGGCTCTGCAATTGATGGCCCGAGGGCTGAGGGCTTCTGGAATTCGGTCAGCCGCGGACATTTAGACTAAAGTTTCCGCTGACCGCGCCGATAAGCCATTAGAAGAAAAGGTGACGTCGCTCTCATGAAGATCGATCAACGCACTCAGGCCGCGCCAGTCGGGGAAGCGGGCTCCACCTCCGCCGCCACAGGGTCTACACGCGCTCAATCCGGCAGCCCAGCGGCCAGTGACACGGTGGAGCTATCCGGCCCCTTGCGCGTGCTCCGGAGCTCCGCGTCCGACCGCGCCAACCTCTTAGGGCGTTTGACGAAATCCATCCAGGCAGGTACGTACTCGGTAAGCACTCAGAACGTCAGCCGTGCGCTAGTGCAGGAGACGCTGGCCGGAGTAGCGGGGTAACCATGTCGGAAAGGCAAATCTCGGAGCTGCTGGATTCCGCGGAGACCGATTTGGAGGGGGTCTCGCGTTCCATGCTCGCTGCGGACTTATCCCTCTTGCAGGAGTCGCAACTCATTCTCGAGCGATTGGTGGAGAGTCTCAGCCGCGCGAAGGCCGCCGTCCCTTTGTCCGCTCACGCCTGGCCTCCGTCTGTTCGAGGCCACTTGCAAACGTTCCATGGCAAGCTTCACCGTCTGCAGATCCTCGGTAATGTCGCAGCGTCAGCCGTCGCGGTCCGTAGCCAGCGGCCCGAACTGTCAACCGGCGGGTACACGGCGCGAGGATGCGAAAGTCTGCGGCCGGATATCACGACGATCGCTTTCGATTACTGACTTCGCACGATTGCCATGTCCACCTTATTTGCTTCACTCTCGACTTCATCTAGTGCCCTTGCGGCGTTTGAGCGGGCTTTGGGCGTAACTCAGAACAACGTCAGCAACGCTTCTACTCCTGGATACGCGCAACAGAACGCGAACTTCCAAGCCCTATCCTTTGACCCGAACGGTGGACCCTCGGGGGGCGTCAC
>JAOAPQ010000068.1 GCA_025462965.1 Bryobacterales bacterium | reverse complement strand
ACGATGCTCGTGCTCTATCACGCGCTTGATCTGGCGGGAGTGTTTGGCAAGATGTAAAGGAGCAGGACGATGCACTGGATGGATTTCGGAATTCGAATGGTTGCCGCGCTGTTGCTCGGCGGGGTGATCGGCCTGGAACGGCAGTGGCGGCAGCGGATGACGGGGTTGAGAACGAACGCGCTGGTCGCGGTGGGGTCCGCCATGTTCGTCATGATGGGCGGCCTGATCGCGGGGGACGGCAGCCAGGGCAGAGTGGCCGCGTATGTCGTTTCGGGCATCGGCTTTCTGGGCGGCGGCGTGATCCTGAAAGACGGCTTTAACATCCGGGGGTTGAACACAGCCGCGACACTGTGGTGTACGGCGGCGGTGGGAACCCTTGCCGGGCTTGGTCGCATGGAGCTGGCGGCCATGGGGGCGGCAGGCGTGCTCTCGGCGAACCTGATCCTGCGGCCCGTGGCGTATCTGGTCAATCGCACGCCGGTTCTGAAGGAAGAACACGAAATCCTGTATCGCTTGCGATGCACTTGCCGGACGGCGGATGAAGCGAATTTCCGGACCATCCTGATTCAGAACGTGGGGCGTTCGCAATTAAGTCTGATTGCCTTGCAGAGCGTGGATGATGAGCTATTGGCTCGCGTAAATGTGAAGGCTTATCTGAAGACACTGGGACCTAAAGAGCAAGGGCTGGAGCAGATTGTGACCAGGCTTTCGCTGGAGGCGGGCGTCAGTGCCATTTCGTGGGAGGTAGTGGCCGCGGTTGACGCCGAAGATGCAACGCTTTCGGCTAGCGAGGAGTTGATTCATGAGAGCTAGCGGCTACGCCAGATCCTTGCGGGCGGCGGCGAACTGCTCGGTGGCGAAGTTTAGTTCGGCTTCGGTATGGGCCGCGGATATCTGGACGCGGATCCGGGCTTTGTCGCGGGGCACCACGGGGTAGGAGAACGCGATCACGTAGACGCCTCTTGTGAGCAGCAGATCGGCCATTTTGGTGGCGCGGGCGGCGTCGCCGATCATGATGGGGACAATGGGGTGCTCTCCGGGCGGAATTGCGAAACCGAGAGACTGCATCCGCTCACGGAAGAAACGCGTGTTGCTGTGGACGCGGTCGCGCAGTTCCGCCGACTGCGCCAGCAGATCGAGAACCTTGAGCGACGCGGCTACGATGGGGGGCGCGACGGAGTTCGAGAACAGATAGGGCCGGGAGCGCTGACGGAGCACATCGACGATTTCGCGCCGGCCGCTGGTGTAGCCGCTGCTCGCGCCGCCGAGCGCTTTGCCGAGCGTACCCGTGATGATATCGACGCGGCCCATTACATGGTGGTACTCATGCGTGCCGCGGCCGTTCTCGCCCATGAAGCCGACTGCGTGCGAATCGTCAACCATCACCATCGCCTGGTATTTGTCGGCCAGATCGCAAATCGCCGGCAGGTTCGCAATGAAGCCGTCCATCGAGAAGACACCGTCCGTGGCAATGAGCCGGAAGCGCGCGGCCGAGGCTTCCTTGAGCTTCGCTTCCAGATCGTCCATGTCGCCGTTCTTGTAGCGGAAGCGGGCGGCCTTCGAGAGACGCACGCCATCGATGATGCTGGCGTGATTCAGTTCATCGGAGATGATGGCATCTTCCGCGTCGAGCAGCGTTTCGAAGAGGCCGCCGTTAGCGTCGAAACAGGAACCGTAGAGGATCGTGTCTTCGGTGCCTAGAAACTCACTCAAGCGCCCTTCCAACTGCTTGTGGATGGTTTGAGTGCCGCAGATGAAACGTACGCTGGCCAGGCCGTATCCCCAATCATCGAGTGCGGTGTGCGCGGCGGCGAGGATCTCGGGGTGGTTTGCAAGACCGAGGTAATTGTTCGCGCACATGTTGAGGACAGGCGGCGAGCCGGCGACGCTGACTTCGGCCTGCTGCGGCGTTGCGATGACGCGCTCGCGTTTGTAGAGGCCGGCGCTTTCGATTTCGCGAAGCTTGTCTTGCAGAAAAGGTTGAATGTTGGCGTACATGGCGATTACACAACCGTCCAATCGAGGATTACCTTGCCGCCTTTGCCGGATAGCATGACATCGAAGCCCTTCTGGAACTCGTGGAACGGGAAACGGTGCGTGATGACGGGTGAGATATCGAGGCCGGATTCGAGCATGACCGTCATTTTGTACCAGGTCTCGTACATTTCGCGGCCGTAGATTCCCTTGATGGTGAGCATGTTGAAGATGACCTGGTTCCAATCGATGGCGAGCTCCCTGGGCGGGATGCCGAGCATCGCGATCTTGCCGCCGTGCGACATGTTCGCGAGCATCTCACGGAACGCGGTTTCATTGCCCGACATCTCGAGACCGACATCGAAGCCCTCCTGCATGCCGAGTTTCTTTTGCGCTTCGCGGACGGGCGTTTTGGTTGGATCGATCGCGAGCGTGACGCCCATCTTGCGGGCGAGCTCGAGACGGTATGGGTTCAGGTCCGTGATTACGACGTGGCGCGCGGCTGCGTGACGCACAACGGCGGCGGCCATGATGCCGATGGGGCCCGCGCCGGTGATAAGGACATCCTCGCCGAGGACCGGAAACGAGAGAGCAGTATGAACGGCGTTTCCGAACGGATCGAAAATGGCGGCGACTTCCTGGTCGATCGTGGGATTGTGCCGCCAGATGTTGCTCATGGGTAGAACGACGTACTCGGCGAAGGCTCCGGGCCGGTTTACGCCAACGCCTTGCGTGTGCGCGCAGAGATGCCGCCTGCCTGCCAGACAGTTGCGGCATCGGCCGCAGACCACGTGGCCTTCGCCGCTGACGATTTCGCCCGGGTGGAAATCGTTGACATTCGAACCGACGGTGATTATTTCGCCGGAAAACTCGTGGCCGATCACCATAGGGACGGGTATGGTCGCGCGGGCCCAATCGTCCCACTGGTAGATGTGGAGGTCGGTGCCGCAGATGCCGGTGTAGCGGACGCGGATAAGGACGTCATTGATGCCGGGAACGGGCTCAGGGACGTCTTCGAGTTGGAGACCCGGGGCGGTGGAGGTTTTGACGAGAGCTTTCAAGATTTAGGAGCTTTCCAGAGCTGTGTGGGGTGGAGCTTACAAGTCGACCAGGCCCGTGGCGTCGCCTAGTTTCTCGGTCGGGACGCCGGCGCAGTCCAGCAGCGAGAGGTGCAGGTTGGCCATGGGGGTTTCCTTCTCGTAGGACACATGGTGCCCGGTTTGTATCCGGCCTCGCGCGTTGCCGGCGATCAGCGTAGGACACGTGCCGTGGTCGTGCACGTTCGGGTCTCCCATCGCCGCGCCGTATACGATGGCGGAGTGATCGAGCAGCGAGCCATCGCCATCGGGCGTTGATTTCAGCTTTTCGATGAAGTAAGTGAATTGCTCCAGGTGGTAGCACTGGATTTTCGTGATCTTCTCGATCAACGCCGGGTCGCCGCGGTGGTGGGAGATGGAGTGGTGCGCTTCAGGAACTCCACATTCAGCGTAGGTGCGAAGGCCGCCTTCGCGGGCCATCATGAAGGTGGCAACGCGCGTCATGTCAGTCTGGAAGGCGACGGTGACCAGATCGAACAGGAGCCGCGCATGGTCCGCATAGTTGGGCGGGATTCCCTCCGGCTTGCCGATCCCGGGCGGAAGCCGGCGCGTATCAGTTTCGGCTTTCTCGATCCGATTCTCCAGTTCTCGAATGGAGGTGAGATATTCATCCAGCTTGCGGCGGTCGCCCGCGCCGAGCGTGCCTTTCAGAGTCTGCGTGTCCTGAAACGCGAGGTCGAGGATGCTCTTGCGGTAAGTCTGCTGGTTCCGGCGCTCAGCCGGACTGCCGCTGAGATCGAGATCGCCGAAGAGACGTTCGAAGAGGAGCCGCGGATTCATCTCCGGCGGCAGCGGCTGCGTTTCCGATTTCCACGAAATGCTCTGATACGCGCAGCTATAGCTGTCGCAAGCGCCCGCTTGGCGGCTATCTTCGCAAGTCAGTTCGAGCGACGCAAACCTGGTCTCTTTGCCTGACTTCCGCGCGGCGACCTGATCGACAGAGATGCCGCACTGGATATCGGCGCCTTCGGTTTTCTTGGGATGCGCGCCGGTGAGATAGCTGGCCGCGGCGCGGGAATGGTCGCCGGGTCCATCGCCGAGAGCGCGCCCTGGGTTGTCGCCCAACCCGCTGATCACTAGGATGTCCTTGCGGAACTTTTCGAGCGGTTTGATGATGCGCGGGAACGTGAATTCAGCGCCGGTAGTCTCGGGGTACCAGGCTTGCGGCATCATGCCCGTTGGCGCGTATACGTACATCAGGCGAGTGGGGCCGGCTGATGCGGAGCGTGCGGGCGCGGCGAAAGCGGGAACCATCGCGTCGAGGAAAGGCAGAGCGATGGATGCGCCGAGCCCCCGCAGAAGGGTGCGGCGGGGCAGTTGTTTCATTATTGATTCGCTCCACGGCGCATCTGGAACGGTACGCTGTCAACGGTCGCCTGGATGAGGCGGGAGAAACGAAAACCGTCCGCTTCCACGCTCTTCGCTATCTTCTCGACGGCGGGGCGATCGT
Source organism: Bryobacterales bacterium (assembly GCA_025462965.1). GTDB lineage: Bacteria > Acidobacteriota > Terriglobia > Bryobacterales > Bryobacteraceae > JALYXI01. The sequence continues at coordinate 34,856 of JAOAPQ010000068.1, read as the reverse complement.
AGGTTTCCAGACCTCTTCCCAGAGCGTAGGTGAGCATTTTGTCGGTCAATGCGCGGACGAAAGCGGATTGGTCCCCTTTCAAGATTGTCTTCAATTCCGCGGCTCCCGTAAAGGCCTTTCCGTTCGGCAGCACCCCCGAGGCATCAATGGGGAACTTGCCATCAGCCGAGCGCCAGCGGCCGATGGCGTCGTAATTTTCCAGGCCGAAACCGAGAGGATCCATCCGCGAGTGGCAGCCGGCGCAAGTGGCGTTGGCGCGGTGCGCTTCGAGTTGCTGACGAAGGGAAACGGTTGTGCCCGCCGCTGTTTCATCGAGCGCAGGTACGTCGGGCGGGGGAGGCGGGGGTGGCGTATTCAGTAGATTTTCGAGCACCCACTTACCGCGAATCACCGGGGACGTACGAGTGGGATAGGACGAAACCGTGAGGACGCTGGCCTGCGTGAGAACGCCGCTCCGCTGGACGCCATCGAGTTCGCGGCGGCGGAATTCGGAACCTTCCACGCCGGAAATGCCGTAGTGTTTCGCCAGACGCTCGTTCAGAAATGTGAAGCGGCCGTCGAGAAATTCGAGAATACTTCGATCGTCTTTCACGATCGCACCGAAGAACATTTGCGTTTCGGTGCGCATGTCTTCGCGAAGTTCCGGATCGAATTCGGGGAAGCGGACCGGGTCCGGTTTCAGAACGTCGAGATTGCGGGTCTGCAGCCATTCGCCGCCGAAGTTCTCGACGAGCGCGTGGGATTTGCGGTCGGCCAGCATGCGACGCACTTGGGCTTCGAGCACCCCGGGGGCGTGAAGGCGGCCCTTCCCGGCGAGCGCGAGCAGTTCGTCATCGGGCATGCTACTCCACAGGAAGTAGGAGAGGCGGGAGGCGAGTTCCGTGTCACTCACGGGGTGCGCCACGCCGGGTTGGTCTTGGGAATCGCGCTCGATGCGGAACAGGAAATTCGGAGACATGAGGATGCCTTCGAGCGCGACGCGCATTCCGGTCTCGAAGGAATCGCCGTGGTCCTGGGCCAATTTCACGAGCGCGGCGAGGTGATCCAGTTCATTCGGAGAGACTGGGCGGCGAAAGGCGCGGTGCGCGAGCGGAGCGAGGATGCGGCGCGCGCATTCAGGATGGTGCTGGCCCGGCGCATGGCCGCACACGAAGATTGGTTTGTAACTAGCCGTGAGCTGCGCGGGCGTCTGTCTATTCGGCCCGTAGATCTGGATGTATTCCAGGTAGGGCTTCGCGCCCTTCGCATCCGCCTCGAACTCAATATCGGCTTCTACCTTGTGCGGCCCCTGGGAGACATGCAGGTCGTGGGCTTCAAAGCCGCGATCCATCTCGGTATAGAAGATGAGCGCCTGGTCGCTCACGTGTTTGCCGTCGAGAAACAGGCGGCCCCGGAGTTTTGTTCCAACTTTGAAAACCTGGAACCATGCCGAGCGCAGGGTGTAATCGCCATCGACGGGGAATTCATGGACCACGGAGATGTGGAGCTTGTTGGCTTGGCCCATGCGCTCGGCGAGATAGCGGGCGGCGATCGGTTTTTGCGGCTCGTCGGTCGGGATGGCTGCCTTGGCGAGGCGCTCGGCGGCCTTTAGGTACTTCTCAGTCAGGACGGGCGAGAGCGAGAGAACATCGCCGATGTTGTCGAAGCCGTAGCCGTATGGATCGACGGGAAAGTCCTCGGCGACTCGGAGATTGACCGCGAGGAGGTCGTGGACGGTGTTGTTGTACTCGTAGCGGTTCAGACGATGAGCGATGGCGCGTCCGGGGTCGGGTTTCGCGGTGCGGTCCAGACGGGCGTATTCGGATTCGATCCAGTTAGTAATGGCGGCGACCTGGTCTTCGGAGGGTTGCCTGGAACCGCGGGGCGGCATCTCCCGCGCGTGGAGTTTGCGGAGGACCAGTTCCCAGGTGGGGCGGTCTTTGAGAGCTTCAGTGGCGGGTTTGGTCTGATATTGCTGCAAATTGACGGTGCCTGAGGCGACGGAGGCGCTGTGGCAAGTCAGGCAATATTCGCGGAGGAATGGTTGGACGGCGGTTTGGTAGGGGGCGGCAGCGGCCCGGAACGCAGGGGTCAGGAGAAGCGCGTAGAAAGTGCCAGCGCTTATGAAGGTAATAGCACGTTTGCGGGCGGCCGTTCGCACAGTACGCCTATTTTATCCACCATGGCCGCGAGGAGGTCAGGCGCCGCTGCTTAAGAGATGATAAAAGCATGCGGCTGATTGCGGCGCTCGCGCTTACCGGGCTTCTCCACGCGGGAACGTTGGACGTCTTGAAGCGCGGCCCGAAAACCAAATACTTCGTTTATGTGGCAACGAATGGCGGCGGGATTGCGAGCTACCGGTTCGATCCTGAGGAAGGCACGCTCGAACCGCTCGCGACAGCAACCGCCGTGCCCAAGCCGGCATGGCTCTCGGCGCACCCGAGCAATCAGTTGCTCTATGCAGTTTCGGACGATTCCGTTGCGAGCTTCGCCGTGAACGGCAAGACCGGCGCGTTGCGCCTGATGAACACCGCTTCTTCCCGCGGCACCGGCGGGTGTCACATCACTATGGACAAGAACGGCTGGATGCTGCTGGTGACCAACTGTACTTCCGGCAATGTTGCTTCGTTTCGGACCGAAGGTGACGGCGGCGTGGGTCCATCGATGGGATTGCAGGAGACCGGCCATGCGGGCGAAGCGGTGATTTCGCCGGATAATTTCTTCATTTTCGTGCCGGATTCGACGGGCAAGGTTTTCCACTATCGATTCAACGCTTCCGAAGCCACCTTCTGGCCGAACGCCCCGCCTTCGTTCGCGTTAGCGGCTGGGGCCGGCGCGGGGCACATCGCTTTCCGCCCCGACCTGAAGTTTGCTTATTCGGTGGATGAAAAGAAATCCTCTGTGAGCGTGCTGCGGTACAACCGTGAAGCCGGGACTGTGACTGAACTGGTGGCGAGCGTATCGACACCACCGGGAACTGCTGAAATCGCGGTGGATGCGGCGGGCAGATTTGCTTATGAATCGAGCCGAAGTGACGCTAGCTTAGCGGTCTATGCGATCGACCGCAAGGCCGGAACGCTCAAACAGGTGCAGCGGGTGCCATCCGGGGGCAGGGGGCCGGGAACATTCCGCATCGACCCGAGCGGCGGTTACCTGCTTGTGGCGAACCAGAGTTCGAACAGTATTGCCTTGTTTAAAATCGAGCGCAAAACAGGTATGGTGACACCGGCGGGCAAAGCGCTGACGGTTCCGTCACCCGTTTGCATCGAGTTTATTCCGGCCCGTCCGGAATGACCAGCATCTTGCCGACGCCATCGCCGTACCTTTCGTTTAGCGCGAAGGCTTCATTGATCTGAGTAATCGGCCGCTGATGGGTGAGGATTGGCGCAAAGAGTCGCCCGTGTTGTTCTAGCAAATCGCGCGCGTCATTCGATTCGTCATTCGATCGGCGGACACTGAAGAGCTTCAACTCGGAACGGCGCATCAGATGGTCGTCCAGATTTACGCTGTGATCGGAATGGATACCTGTAAGCACCAGGCGGCCGAAGCCTTTCAGCGCAGCAAGACATTGGTTGACGGAGTTGTCCTTCGAGGCGCAATCGAAAGCGATGTCGGCCCGCGGGGAATAGGCGGGGCGATATCCAATACGTCGTCAACGCCTGACGCGCGGGCAAATTCGCGGCGATGGGCGAGGGGTTCGACCGCCAAACGCGTGGCGCTCCGAAGAGCTTCAATACCGCGATGGTAAGAAGCCCGATGGGCCCCGCACCCCACACCACGGCGCTATCGCCGCGTGTCCGTTGTGTCCCTTGAATTCAGGTGAGGAAAAAACGAGCCTGCCCCACTATTTCGCGAAGTAGGAGGTTAGCGGATCTTTGGGCAAAGCTTTCAGACCGGAGATCACGCATTCGGCGTTTAGCTCGGCGCCAGCGCGGCTGGTGTGGGTGTGCGGATCGGCGAAAAGCGGCTCGACCTTTTCTGCGCCCAGTTGATCATAACGGCGGGCGATGATTTCGTTCAAATCGATGAATACGACGCCTTCGGATTTCGCGACGTCGGCCGCCCACTTCCCATAATCGGCGGAGGCCCGGACGATCTTGCCTTCCTTCCAGATCTTCCGCGGGACGAGCGAGCAGACGATGGGCGTGGCGCCTTTGGCCTTCGCATCCGTGATGAACTTGCGCAGATACCAGCCGTAAGTGTGGACCACTTCATGTTGCACGTGGATGGGATTGTAAATCTCGCGCGTCTCTTCACCCGCGCCTTTGATGGTGCCCCGGGCGCGGTCGACATCGTCCAGCGGTCCGTTGTCGTTGTGACCGAACTGCATCATAACGAAGTCACCCGGTTTCAGCATGGCCATAACCTTGTCCCAATGGCCGTCGGTGAGATACGTGCGGCTGCTGAGACCGCCCACAGCGCGGTTGACCACGTTGATTTTCGCGGCGTCGAAATAGCGCACCAGCGGCTCGCCCCAGCCCCACTGGCCGTTTGCGCCATCGCCGCGGCCGTTACGAACTGTGGAATCGCCGATTAGGAACAGGGTGGGGAGATTGGGATCTTTTGGTTCCGGGAGATTGAGAGAACGGGTCGCGGTCTTGGCCGAGAAGCTGGCAGTAAAGGGACTGTTCTCGATGGCGCGAAGACCGGCCACAACGGCAGCGGCATTGAAATCCGCCCCGGCCGGATTGGTGTGGGTGTGGTCGCCCGGGAAGAACGCTTTCGTCTTGTCCTCGCCCATCTGTTCATAGCGATCGGCGATGATGCGCGTTACGTCGACGAACGGCACATGCTGCGATTCGGCCACCTCGGCGGCCCATTTGTTGAACTGGCCGGAGCCGCGCTCGACCTTTCCATTGGTCCAGATGTTGCGGACGGTGAGCGAGAGCACGACGGGCGTTGCGCCTTTGGCTTTGGTGTCCGTGATGAACCTGGTCATGTACCAGCCGTAGGTATGGACGATTTCTTTCGCGCCGTCCGGCATGGTGACTTCTTTCGTCTCGTCACCGGTACCGGGGAGCGAACCGCGGGCGCGATCTTTATCGGGAGGGCCGCCATCGTTGTGGCCGAACTGGATGAGGACGAAATCGCCGGGTTTCATTTCCGCGAGGATTTTGTCCCAGAGGCCTTCGGTCTGAAAGGTGCGGCTGCTGCGGCCGGCACGGGCGCGGTTCGCGACGTGGATTTTGGCGGGGTCGAAATAGGCGGCGAAGGGGTCGGCCCAGCCTTGCTGGCCTGCGGCGCTGTTGTTAGCGGTGGAGTCGCCGGCTACGAAGAGGGTTGGGATATTGCCGCCGGGAGTTTGTGCGGCGGCGGCCAGGACGAGTGCGAGAGCGAGCGAGAGTTTCGGGAACATCCTATTCATTTCTTTGGCGAGTGTAGGCCAGCCAGAGTAACCCGCCAAGGATCAGGATAGGCGGAATCAGAAGGATCAATATACCGGAATTCAGAACGCCAGCGCGAGCGGCCTGCTGCGCGGCGGCGGTGCGGTTGCACATGACGCACTGGGCCAGGAGCAGATTCACAGACCCTTCAGATCCGCATTCGAAAGATAGAGCCCGACGAAGAGCGCCAACCATACGAGATTCGTAAAGTGAACGAAGAGGGCGCATGCTCCGACATCACTCCGCTTGATTCTACCCGCTACCGCGGCCATATAGAAAAGCGCCACCAGAACGTGTAAAGCGTGGTAGCCGGACAAGGCAAAGAATGTGGAGCCGAAGGCGGTCGAGATCGAGACCCGCTCGAAGAGGAGCAGCCGTGCCCACTCCATGGCGTCAAGGAGCAGGAACGTGCCGAATAGCGCGATGGTCGCGAGGATCAGGCGGACTGCGATCACTTCGTTGCCTTTCCGCTGCTCGCGGGCGGCGACGGCCATCGTGAAGCTGCCGCAAACCGTAAACAGGGTCATCGCGAAGGCCATGAGGCCGGAGGCGAAGTGGAGCGCGACCGGCCACTCGGTGGAATGTACGCGCAGATAGATGTATGCAGTGAAGAGCGCCAGGAAGACGACCCCGTCCGCGCACAGGCAAAGGAACATGGCGCGCTGGCGGCGCGTACGGACCACGCCGCGCAAGAGTTCGCGGGCGTTCATCCGTAGTACACGAACAGCAACATGAGCAGTACCCAGAGTACGTCGAGGAAGTGCCAGAAGACCAGGCTCACCAACATAAAGGTGCGACGGCTGGGACCGAAGCGGAAACGGAGCGCCATCACCGCGACCCAGATGAGCGCGATGAGACCTCCGATGGCGTGCGCCGCATGGGTCCAGGTCATGATGTAGAAGAAGCCGTTGCTGGGGTTGGCGGCGACGAAGTAACCTCGGGCGTTGAGCTCGCGCCAGGCGATAATCTGGCCCGCGAGAAAACAGGAGCCCAGCAGCGTTCCGGCGGACCAGACCCAATTGAACGCCATCCGCTTTCCGTGATTGAGCAGGCGGCGCGCAACATCGAGCACGACACTCGAGACCAGGAGCGCGGCGGTGTTCGGCCACAGGATCCAGGGCAGCGGCATCTTCGACCAATCGTTGCCCATGCCGCGCCGCACGACGAGAGCACTGGCCAGGGCGGCGAAAGTCATGACGCTGGCGCACATCATGACGACGAGGCCGATCAGGGAAGTCTTGCGGGACGCGCCGCGCTCGTTTGGGCCGTTGCCATCGCCGTCGCCGTCCCAGCGGAACGGGTCTTCATCGATGGGCGGGAGGCTCCCGTGGCCGGCCTGCGTGGTGGTCAGGGTTTCGGGCATGGCTCCGCCTCGTGTTGCATCAGATAGTCCTTCGCTGTCCCGGTGACGCCGTAATCGCAAGGTCCGCGATACACCACGCCGACGGGGCCCTGCGCCCACTCGAGCGTGGTGGCCTGCCAGGGATTACGGACAGCGGGAGCGCCTCTTTTCATGCTCCAGAAGAGGTTCACCAGAAAGAGGACCTGCACGGCTGCCGTCAAGTAGGCGGCGTCGGTCATCCATACATGGATGGGAAGAAGGGGTGCGAGGAACTGAAAACTTGTCAGATCGGCGTAGCGGCGGGGATTGCCGGCGAAACCCGTGAAGTGCATCGGGAGAAAGATGGCGTAAGCGCCGATGAAGGTGAGGTAGAAGTGCAGCTTCCCGAGCCTTTCGTTGAGCATTCTGCCGAACATGAGAGGAAACCAGTAAAAGGTGGCCGCGAAGATGCCGAAGATGGCGGCTACACCCATGATGATATGAAAATGCGCCACGACAAAAGTGGTGTCGTGGAAGTACTGGTCTAGGACCGGCTGGCCAAGGAATAAGCCGCTCAATCCGCCGGTAATAAATAACGATACGAACCCGAGCGCGAAGAGCATGGAAGTGGTCAGGCGCAGTTCCCCGCCCCATGCGGTCGCGATCCAGTTCAGCGTCTTGATGGAAGACGGCACGGCGATGATCAAAGTCAGCACGGAGAATGCGATGGCGGAATAGGGATTGATGCCGCTGATGAACATGTGGTGGCCCCAGACGAGGAGTCCGAGGAAGCCGATCGAGAGGGCGGCGTAGACCATGGCGCGGTAGCCGAAGACAGGGCGGCGGGAGAAGGTCGCAATAACGTGCGAGACGACCGCCATTCCAGGGAGGATTGCGATATACACCTCCGGATGTCCGAAGAACCAGAAAAGGTGTTCCCAGAGCAGCGGCGAACCACCCTGGTTCGGGAGCGCCTGATCCGCAATGAGAAGGCCGGAGGGGAGAAAGAAACTGGTTCCGGCGAGCCGGTCCGCCAAGAGCAGAAGGACGGAGGGCAACAGGACGGAGAAGGCCAGCAAGCTGAGGATGGCAGTGATGAACCAGTTCCAGCAGGTGAGCGGCATGCGCATGAGGGACATGCCGGGCGCGCGAAGTTCGATGGTGGTGGTGATGAAGTTGATCGCGCTCATCAGCGTCGCGAGGCAGAAGACGGCGATGGCGATGAGCCAGAGCGTTTGTCCAGCGCCCTGGCCGGGTCCGGCGACGCCGCCAGCGGCGCTCAGGGGCGGATAGGCGGTCCACCCGGAGAGCGGTCCGCCGCCGGTCGCGAAGAAAGCGAGGACCATGATGGCGAGCGAGAGCGCCGTGGTCCAGAAAGAAAGCATGTTGAGGATCGGAAAAGCCATTTCCTCCGTACCGAGTTGCGCGGTGAGGAACAGATTACCGAAAGCCGCCTGCGGCGCCAAGGTGAGGACAAAAAACACCATCAGAGTGCCGTGCATCGTGAGAAAGGCGAGGTAAAGTTCGGGCGGGATGTCGCCCACGCCCGGAAGTGTGGATTCCGGATGGACCAGGTGGAAGCGCATCAGCAAAGAAAGCACGAGGCCCAGCACTACGGAGCCGAGCGAGAGGAAGAAGTATTGAAGGCCGATGGTGCGGTGGTTGCGGGCGAACAGCATGGGCAGAGTCAGCGCACGGCTTCGCGGACGACTGCGAGGGTGCTGCGCATCTGGCTGTGACCGAGACCGCAGAGTTCGGAGCATGCGATCTCGTAAATGCCCGGAATGTCGGCGCGGAAACGATACGGGATATCCATGCCGGGGACGGCGTCCTGCTTGAGGCGGAGCTCGCGTACGAAGAAATCGTGGATGACGTCGCGGGAGCGAAGCATGAGGATGATGTCGCGCCCGGCGGGAACCGTTAGAGTGGCGGTGGTGACGTCATCGCGGCCGGCCGGATCGGAAGGGTCGACGCCAAATGGGTTGCCGGCGGGATCGTTGACGTATTTCAGAGCTGTGCGTCCGAATTTGCCGTCGGGGCCGGGGGAGCGGAAACTCCAGGCGAACTGGTGGGCCAGCACTTCGACGCGTACGGCACCGGGCGGAATCGGATCAGTGCGGACGCCTGCCCAAATGCGTGTTCCGGTCAGCGCGAGGCCGGAAAAGAGGAGGACGGCGATGAAGGTCCAGACGAATTCGAAGCGGGGGTGAAGCACCTTGCGGCGAAAGGGAAGAGTGAGGGAGATCAGGAAAAGGTGAGCGATCAGGAAGATAAGTGCAGAAACCCACAACGTTAGCAGAAACTGGCGATCATATTGCTGACCTGCAAGGGTGATGGCTGAGGGGAACCATGCCGGCGGGTGCAGGAACAGAGTACAAGCCACAACCACCAGCGCGCCGAGCAGAGAACCTAGTACCATGACAGGGACACAAGACCCCTACCAGTATAGGCACCCCGCTTGGCTAGTCCGCGGGCGATGGCTATTACGCAACTTCCGGCAGGACCAGATTGGCCTTGGAAAGCGTCTTCTGCAAGGTGGCGGTCGCTTCCGCCTGAGCGATTCCCTTGGCTATGGACAGTTCCGAAACCAACATGTGGCGGGCTCGCTCCAACATCTTCTTTTCACGGAACGAAAGCGGTTTATCCGCCTGCAGAATCAGGAGTCCCTTGAGAACTTCGGCAATTTGCAGAAGGTTTCCACTCTGCATTTTGTCGCTGTTCAAACGAAACCGATTTTTCCAATCGCTGCAGTTGGTGCATTCGCCCGTGGCCAGATAGTTCAGCACGCGGTTGATCTCAGTTGTCTTGGTTATTTTCCGCAACCCGATGTTCCCGACGTTTGAAAACGGGACCATCACGGTCATACTGGTATAAACCAGGCGGAGTAGATAAAACTTCTCAAATTGCGTCCCGAACGAACGGGCGCTGATGTTTTCGATGGTCCCAACCCCTTGGTTGGGATACACCACTTTTTCACCGATCTCGAAGGTCATACGAGGAGCCCCCACTTTGCTTAACACCGGCGGTCAGTTGCTATTTGTGAAGCGAGTATTACAACCGCTTCATAGTAGGCCTAAGACATTTTAATGTCAAGCGCAGTACAACCGGAGGGGCTAAAAACGGTCGGTTCGGCACATTGGCACGAAAAGTTTCAAAAACTTTGCTGCCGTTTCTGACGTCCGTCACAGACTTCAAAAATACGCAATACCACCTCTGGGAGGTGTGCGATTACTCCGCCGCGCGTTTGACCAGAACTTCCGCCTGAGGACGTTCTTCCAGCAGCAAACGCTGAAGCGTGCGCAAGTCATTGAGGATGCGGCGGCTGGCGATCATGTGGGATGCCAGTTTGTTCAGATTGAATGCCACGATCTGCAAGGCTTCCTTACGGCGGCCAGCACGCTCGTCAATGGCAATTCCGATCTCCGTTTCCACGTCCGCCTGTGCTTCTTCGATCACTTCAAAGAGCATCGCGATATAGCGGTGAGAACCTTCGATGCTATCAAAAGGAGTATTGGTGGGTGCGCTCACGCGATCCTTTCACGTATTCCCGCCATTGTTGCACATGCCGTGCCATTCGGCGCCCGCGGTCCGCCCGGCGGGTGAGCCAGAACATTTCCGGGGTATCCTGTCTTGTGTGGATAGGCTGTGGATATTTACGGAAATCCCCAAGCCGGGTGTCCCGGCGGCCTTGCCGGACGGGGGCAATCGTACCCACGGAAATGTTTGCAGCCGGTGCTTGTAATGCACAGGGCGCTGAAAGTAATGTGAGACGGTCCCATTATGCCGCCAACCAGCCTTGCGCTTGAAAAAGGTCTTCCTTCGAATGTCGATGCCGAGCGTTTCGTACTGGGCTCTATCCTGCTCGACGATTCGGCCTTCCTCGACGTAGCCGGCCGGCTCACGGCTGAAGATTTCTGCCTTGACAAGCACCGGAAAATCTTCACGCGCATGGTGGAGCTGCACGGGCGTTCGGAACGTATCGATCGCGTGACGATCGCGAACGAGTTGCTGCGGTACAACGAACTGGAATCTGTCGACGGGCTGACCTACCTGGTGTCGCTGGACGACGGGCTGCCCAAGATCCCGAATCTGGACAGCTACGTCAAGATCATTCGCGATAAAGCGGTATTGCGGCGGATTATCACGGCGTCGCAGCACATGATGAACCGCTGCCTGCTGGCGGAGGAAGATCCGGACCAGATTCTGGCGGGCGCCGAAGAAACGCTGCTGAAGCTGGGCGAATCGCAGTTAAGCACCGGGCTGCTGACGCCGGCCGAGATCATCGAAAACTATGAAGGCGGCATCAACGCCTTCCTCGATCCGAGCAAGCGCATCAAGGGGATCAGCACAGGCTTCACGAAGTTCGACGAGATGACCGGCGGCCTGCACGAGGGCGAGCTGATCATCCTGGCGGCGCGTCCCTCCATGGGGAAGACGGCGCTCGCGCTGAACATCGCGAGCCACGTGGCGACGAAGCTGAATCAGAAGGTCGCGGTGTTTTCGCTTGAAATGTCGGGCGACTCGCTGCTGACGCGTATGTTATGTGCTTCCGCTTATGTGGATAGCCAGCGGTTCCGGGCGGGGTATTTGAATGCGGATGAGCGGCGTAAGCTGACGCAGGCCTCGCAGAAGCTGGTGGAATCGCCGCTGTATATCGATGACACGGCGGGCGTGAATCTGATGGACATGCACGCGAAGCTTCGGCGCATCCAAGGCGGCGACCAGAAATTGGGACTGGTGATCGTGGATTACCTGCAACTGATGAGCGGACGCGGGCGCTTCGAGAATCGGAACCAGGAGGTGAGCGCGATTTCGCGCGGCATGAAGCTGCTGGCGAAGGAGTTGAAGGTGCCGATGCTGGTGCTCTCGCAATTGAGCCGCGCTCCGGAAACGCGGCAGGGCGATCACCGGCCGCAGCTCAGCGATTTGCGCGAATCGGGATCGATCGAGCAGGATGCTGATCTGGTGGGCTTCATTTTCCGGGAGGAGGTTTATAAGCGTGACCGGGAAGATTTGCGCGGCCTGGCGGAACTGATCATTGCCAAGCAGCGCAACGGACCCATCGGGAAGGTGGATTTGGTGTATTTGCATGCGCTGACGAAGTTCGAGAACCGGGCGGAAGACCTGGGTGAGGCGTCGGAGTGAGAGTATAATTTCTACACTGGAGATTGATTGACATGAAGATTTCGCTCGGCTTGATTGTGCTCGCGGCCGCGACCACTTTGGTGCGTGGCGCCGATGTGCCGCCGGCGGCAGGAACGCCCGCGCCCGACTTCTCCTTGAGCTCCCAGGAAGGGACGCCTGTGAGCCTGCATGATTTCAAGGGCAAGTGGGTGGTGCTGTACTTCTACCCGAAGGACATGACGCAGGGCTGCACGATCGAAGCGCACAATTTTCAGCGCGACCTGGCTCAGTATCAGCAAAAAGATGCGGTGATCCTGGGCGTGAGCGTGGATAGCGTGGATTCTCACAAGGAATTCTGCTCGAAGGAGAGCCTCTCATTCAAGCTGCTGGCGGACACAAACAAAGAAGTGACCAAGGAGTATGGGTCGCTTGCGGCCAATAACATGGTGGCCGCGCGCAATACCTTTCTGATCGATCCGAACGGAGTGATTCGGAAGGTGTATGAGAAAGTAAAACCGCAGCAGCATAGCGAAGAAGTGCTGGCGGAGTTAGGGACATTGAAGAGGTAAGTCGATCGTCTGCAGCAAGCGTCTGGATGATCGGAGCAGTTATCTGCCGAGAAACTTTTCTATTGTTTCAAGTTCGCGTTCCGCGGCGTCAAGGCGCTTCTTCGCGTTAACATGATCACCCTGCTTCAAGTTTGAATCGGCTTCGTTTAGCTGATAATTCAGGCGCTGCTGCGCTGCCACCATATCGCCTCTTAGACCAAGCCCCTGTTTGGCCTGTTCCTGCTGTAGCTTGTTTAGCGACGCCTCGATGCTTGTGGTGCGCGCGCTGATCTGCATCATGCGATCACGCAGTTCGGAGAGCTCAGCCGCATTGGGGGCCACGGCCGGAGGCTGCTGAACAGGTGGGGTTTGAACCGGCTGCGCTACAGGCGGAATCACTTGAGCTTGCGGTTGGGGTTGGAGCTGAGTTTTGGGTTCAGGCAGCGCTCGAGGCTGACCCTGGCGCGGAGTCTGAACCGCCGACTGCTGCTGTACGACCAGCTGTGCCGACGCAGCTACCACAGGCGGCGGGGCGGACTGGGCCTGAGTCCGAGCGGCTGTCGACGCGCCCGCATTCCAATATTTCGGGATCTCGATGAGCGCGGCGGCAATCACCGCGATCGTCGCCACCGATCCGGCCACCATATATAGGAGTCGTTTGTCTTTCTTCGGCGCAAGGCTTGCGGGGGCACTGGCGGGTGTCAGGGTGGCGAGCGCCTGGCGAAACGCGTCGGCAGATTGAAAGCGCTGCGAAGGATCCTTCGCCAGCGCCATCAGGATGATTTCGTTCAACGCCGGCGGAAGGGAGGGGTCGATCTCCCGAGGAGGCGGCGGATTCTCTTTCAAGTGCGCGGCCATGATCTGGTATTCACTATCGCCATTGAAGGGCCGCTTGCCGGTCGCGATTTCATACAAGGTCACACCGAGGGAGTAGATGTCCGTGCGACCGTCCAGTTCGCGACCCTCGATCTGTTCGGGCGACATATAGTACACGGACCCGACCATCAGCCCGGTCTTCGTGAGCTTGCTGCCGGTTGCGATTTTGGCGATGCCGAAGTCCATCAGTTTGATGGTTCCGTTCGGCATCAGCATGATGTTGGGCGGCTTGATGTCGCGATGCACCACGCCTCGCGCGTGAGCGTAGCCGAGCGCCGAAAGCGCTTGCGAGGTATAGTCGACGGCTTTTCCGACGGGGATGCGGGACGCCCGCATGAGCTGATCGAGCGTCGAGCCTTCGACGAACTCCATGATCATGACCAGTTGATTGCCGACGCGCTGAGCGGTGCGCAGGGCGGCGATGTTCGGATGATCGAGGCTGGCGGAGATACGAATTTCGTTGAGGAAACGCTCGACGAGGTCGCGCTCCGCCGTGAGATCTGGGAGCAGGACCTTCATCGCCTCGACGCGGCGGGAGATCAGGTTGCGGACCTCGTAGACCTTACCCATTCCGCCCGAACCGAGGACTTTAATGATTTCGTAGTCGCCGAGGGTCTGGCCGATTGTGAGTTCCATTTAACTGCTACTGCGAGCTTTTGACGGTATCCCCAACCTTGGCCGGCATCCCACCGGTGAATTTACCGACCGCGGAGGACTCGTCCACTTCGGAGATCATCACTTCGCCCACGTTGTCTTCCACGCGGCGGATGACCTTGCCGGTGGTGGGATCTTTGATTTCACGCGTGGATCGGCGGATGACTAGGCGATCGCCCACCTTGACACCGGATTTCGAGCCAATATTTAAGATCAGAGTGTCGCCGGAGACATCGGCGACGACCCCGGAGATGGTGACGACATGGGCGGTGAGCCGGCCGGATTCGTTTTCGAGCTTGGACGAGAGATCCGTGACGGCCTTGGCGACAGCCTCGCCGATGATGGTGTCGCCGAAATTCTTGGAGGACATGTCGAAGTTGCCGCTGCCAACGCCGCCCCAACTACCGCCGGAACCGAGCAGACTGGTGCCGGATCGCTCCGAATCGCCCTTGCCTGTGACGGCCGCGAGGATTTCGCCGGTGTCGGTGTTGACGAGGCGCGCGCTGATTGCGACGGCGGCCTTCGCTTGTTTCTTGCCGACGCCGCCGAGTCCATAGCGGCCGGCGATTCCGCCGAGGGCACTGCCTCCGACGCTGGTGTTCTTATCGTCGCGGCCAAACTGGGTGATGCTGCCGATGACGATCGCGTCAACGCCGAGGAGACGGCCGAGCTTGGCGGCGGAGTTCGGGTCGGCGCGGTCGCTGTTGGAGAAGTTTTGCTCCGCCATGATTTTGTCGATCGCCTTCCGTTCGATTACGGAGTAGCGGCCGTCGTTGACGAGGCGGTCGACAACGAGGTCGGCGATGCCTTTGCCGATATCCTGCGCGCCGCCGAAGATCAGGTTGACGTTGCTCTGAACCGTGCCGTAGTCGAAGTTCATGATCGCGATCCGCTTCTTCGGGGCCGTTTGCGCATGGCTGACTGGCGCGAAATAGAGCAGAGCGGCGATACAGGGAATGACTTTTTTCATGGGTTCCTCCGAAGCTTCAGTTCGATGTGGCCGGCGGCGAGGCTCCAATCGAGTTGGTCAATGTTACCGTAACGGACGTGATGGCGGATGAGTTGCCCTGAATGGAAAACGGTTGGGCGTACGTGAACTGGCTCCCGTAAGGCGCGGCGGCGGCGCTCGCGTACCATGCGGCGAAGGTGCTGGAGAGCGGCACGGTAAAATCCGCGAGCTGCAGATTACTGTCCGCGGCGGTGGTGAAGTGGAACGTGGCCTGGGTGACGTCGCGGGAAGTCGCGTAACCGGTGATATCGATTTCCAGACCTGAAGCGCTGCGAATGAGCTGCGCCGAGCGGATCACCGGCGCCTGGCGCGGAATCTGAAGCGCGAGCGTGCCGCCGGGCGGCGTTACATCGACCCCCACGGCGGTGAGCTTCAACGTGAGGGTTACCGTGCCCGCTACCGTGCCGGTCTGGACCAGCAGGGCCGGTAACGTCAGGGAGTTCGCCGCGACGTTGAAACTGAGCGATCGTCCTCCGGAGGCGAACTGGATGGCGGGGTCGTCGCCGGGCACGAGCGCGTCGGGAGTAAATGTGAGGGTCACGGTGCCGGTGAGTGGCAGCGGATACGCACTGCCGAGAGTGAAGGTGATGGGTGGCTGCTGAGCGGGACCTATCGTTGCCGGCCCGGTGAGCGTGATGCTCGGCGCAGGGGGCAAAGCGACGGTGAAGTTGGTGGTATTCGATGTAGCTCCGCCGCTGGCGACTGAAACGGACGCGGACCCGGGCTGGGCGAGCAGATTCGCGGGCACCGCGACAGTGAGTTGGCTGGCGCTCACAAAGGTAGTGACGAGGGAGGTGGAGTTCCAGAGAACGGCCGCGTCGTTGGCGAAGCCGGTGCCGTTCACGGTGAGTGTGAGCGTCGCGCTTCCGGCGGTCGCGCTGTTCGGGCTCAGGCTGGTGATGGTGAGCGGAACCGATCTGGGCCGGATGGTGAACGTCAGGGCGTTCGACGGGGGCGCGTTCGGATTGACGACGGTGACGGTAGCGGTGCCGGCGGTTGCCAGCAGATTAGCGGGAAT
The DNA here is from genome assembly GCA_025462965.1 of Bryobacterales bacterium. Classification (GTDB taxonomy): domain Bacteria; phylum Acidobacteriota; class Terriglobia; order Bryobacterales; family Bryobacteraceae; genus JALYXI01. The sequence continues at coordinate 18,943 of JAOAPQ010000068.1, read as the reverse complement.
GGTTGCCGTCAATTGGGTGGCACTGACGAAGGTAGTTGGTAAGGCGGAGCCGTTGAACTGGACTACAGAACCGCTGGTGAAACCTGTCCCAGTGGCGGTTATAGTGACGGCCGGATCGCCCGCGGCGGCAGAGTTGGGAGAGATGGTCGTGAGGCTGAAGACCGGCGCGGTAATTGTGAAGGTGAGTGAGTTCGAGACAGCGTCGGGGTTCGCGACCGACACGCTGGCATTCCCGGCAGCGGCCGTCAGGTTCGCGGGGACAACGGCGGTGAGCTGCGTTCCGGAACCATACGTTGTCGCCAGCGGGGATCCGTTCCAAAGCACTTGCGCGCCGCTTTGGAATCCGGTGCCCGTGATCCCAAGGCTGAGAGCTGGTCCTCCGGCGGCGATCGTGTTCGGGGAGAGGCTCGTGAGGGTTAGGGTAGAGAGGACGATGGTGAACGGGAGGCCGTTCGATTGCGGTCCATTCGGATTCGCCGCGCGAATTGTTGCCGTGCCGGTGTTTGCTATGAGAGCCGCGGGCACGGTGGCCGTGAGCTGGGTGGCGCTGACATAGGTGGAACTCAGGGGCGAACCGTTCCAGAGGGCGCCGACTCCCGGCAGGAATCCGCTGCCGGTGACGGTCATCGTGAATGACGCACCCCCGGCTTGCGCAGTAGAGGGGCTAAGACTCGTGATCGCAATGGGTGTCGGGGTGATGATGAACGAGATCCCGTTCGAAGGAGCTTGATTCGGGTTGCCGGCCTGCACAACGGCGGTGGCTGCCTTGGCGACGAGGCTCGCGGGGACGGCCGCGGTTAGTTGGGCGGAAGAAACAAAGGCGGTTGCCAGCGGCTGGCCGTTCCACAGAACGCTCGTCAGGGCGGCGAATCCGGAACCGTTCACGGTGAGCGTGAAGGCCGGGCTGCCTTCGACAGTCGTGGAGGGCGAGATAGCGGAGATCACTGGCAAAATTGGCGGCGCCACTATGGTGAAGAGCGCAAAGTTTGACGAGGGCTGGCCTGGGTTCAGTACCGTTACGCTCGCAGTCCCCGGTTGCGAGATAAGGGCTGCGGGTACAGCGGCGGTAAGAAAGTTGCCTACGAGGCTCGTCGGGAGGCTGGCTCCGTTCCATTGGACCACGCTTGCGCTAAAAAAGCCGGTTCCGGCGACCGTGAGAGTGAACGCGGGACCTCCGGAATTTGCGGAAGAAGGGGAAATGCTCGTGATTGTCGGGACAGGGTAGGTGACGACGAAGTTCACCGCATTGGAGGACACTGTACCCGGGCCGAAGATAGTGATTAGCTCCGTCCCTGGCGAAAGGATCAGGTTGGCCGGTACGGTCGCGGAGAGTTGGGTGGCGCTTACTTGAGCGGTAGCGAGGGCGGTGCCATTCCAGTTCACTGTGGAGAGAGGCGGACAGGGTGGTGTGGCGCAAGTACCGCTCACGAAGTTCAGACCGTTCACGAGAAGCTGAAAGGCAGGCGAGCCGGCCGTGACGGATGTCGGGCTGAGACTGGTGATCTGCGGCGGCGCGACGACGAAATTCGCAGTGACAGGGGCATTGAAGAAGGGTTGATTCACGGTGATGGCGGCGGTACCGGGATTCGCGATCAGATTCGCAGGCACGGTAACGACTATCTGAACGGCACTGAAGGAAACGACGTTGAGAGTGGCGGAGCCGAGATTGCTCCAGGTGACCGTCGGCGGAAAATCCGAGCCGCCAAACTGGCCGTTGATGGTCAGGTCGAACGTGGGCGAGCCGGCGGCTACCGAAGACGGGCTGAAGGAAGTGATGGTCTGCGCCGACGCATGGAAGCAGCACGCCGCGGCGAGTATCAGGGCGAAAGAGGCTAGCGGCGGGCGTTTCATTGGGCCACCGCCGGTATGAAAAGAATCCGGGGAGCTGGTTGAGAGGCGTCCAGAATCCAAATGGGGTCAGTCGCCAGATCGGTGAGTCGAAAGACGCCAGCGCCCGTCAACGGGGACAGAGTGGTCAACTTGCAGGAACAGGTCAGGGAGGCAAGGGCGGTACCTTGAAAGAGATCAAAGGTGATGACGCCGTTCGTTCCACCGTTCCCGATCCATAGGGTCCGCGCGTCGGTTGACACGGCCAGCGCCAGGGGAGTCGAGAGACCGTCCGCATCAGAAGCAATTGGCGCGGCCACTGCCGAAGTATCGAACTGAGATAGAGACCAGATACGATTCTCCGCGGCATCGGCGATCCAGGCCTTCGCTCCGTCCCTGGAGAAAATGATCGCCGCTGCCTGGGTGACGTCGAGGACCTGAACTGGCTGGCCTTGAGGCGAGATTTGCAGGACGCTCTCGCCGGCGGGCTGTCGCGGGACGCTCACGAGCAGGGAGCCGGCGTCGTTCACTGCGAATTTGCCCACCGCTCCGCCCACGGCGATTGCTTGGAGCGAGGGCTGGGACGGTAATCCGGTGACGAGCGTGAGCGAGGCAGAACCATCGGCGTAGAATGCCGCCGCGCCACCGCCGGGACTGAACGCGACACGCGCACTGGGAGTAAGACCGGGTGGCAGCGCACTAAGCCCATCGCGCGTGAACAACTGGTAACCGGATCCGTCTGCGCTGCTGACGATGGCGAAGCTGTGATCGGGCGCGACCGCCGCGAAGGCGATCCCGGTGAGGACCGGATCGCTCAAGGTCGCGCCGCCGGGCAGGCCGGCAATGCGCCGCAGCGCCTGGTTGGGAGCGTCGTAGACCAGACCGAGGGACGGCCCCGAAAACTGCGCGAAGAGTGAGCCCGCAAGCAGCGGAAGCAGGAGCGATGATTTCATCCACATAAGGGTTCTCCTGTTTAATGCGGCGGACCTACGGTGCCGGTACCTGGAGTCAGAACGATGGGCGTACCCGTTACAGTGCCGTTTCCGGCCGTATTGTTATTTCCCCGCGTCGCTGCCCAGGCGCTCGTAGCAGCGACAACACCCGCGACCACGCCGAGGCCGATGAGCATTTTGGTGGAGAGTCCAACGCCGGCTGCGGACCCGGCGACGTTGCTCTGGTTGATAGTAGCCCGGCTAGTCGCGCCCCGGTACGATGCATCCACACGAATCTGATATTGGCCGGGAACGTTGTTGGGCCGCAGGCCGTGTGCCACGGCCTGGCCCTTGCTATCCGTTACCACCGAGAGGGTCCGTGCGCCGTTGACGAACGTGGCGCCCGCGCCATCGTTCGGCAGCACGAAGATCACGGCCGCGCCGGCAACGGGCCGATGATTCTCATCCTCCACCTGGACGATGGGCTCGCGGGCTGTACGCTGGCGGATGTTGTTGATGGCTTCATCGCCATCGAGAATGACAATACGCAGAGCGGCCGGCGGGGGCTGATCCTGCGCTGGCAGAGGCTGCAAAAGCAGAGCCGCAACGCATGTCACCGCGACTACCGCTGCGGACGGACCGCGCGATCTATAGGCTTTCCACATCCGGGCCCTCCAACCAGGTAGTGACCTTGCTTGCAGCTTCGTTTCAGCCGTAACGCGATTGCGGCTTTAACGCCGCTTATTATTGCATACTGAATCGAGAGAGGATTCCAAATGTCTCTATTGCGCGCTCCGCTCTACATCGGCATGGCTGCGGCAGCGGCCGCTTTCGGATACCAGGACGATGCGCCGCTCAAGGCGCGCGAACTGTTCTACAAGCCGATGACTGCGACGCCGGCCGCAAAGCCGCAGGCGAAGGCCCCGCCTGCTAAACCGAAAGGAACGAGCGTCGTCAAAAGGGCGCCTCCCGTTGAACCTCCGGTAACTACCAAGGCCGCGGAGATCACCACGGTCAGTTACCGGCAGCAGCCGCTTGGGCTCAAATACACGATTCTGAAGCTGACGGGAGACAAATACCGGGAGGTGGACCCGGATACGGAGTTTCGCTCCGGCGATCGCATCCGGATCAACGTGGAATCGAACGACACGGCGTTTCTGTATATCGTGATGCAGGGAACGAGCGGGACCTGGCGCCCGTTGTTTCCGAATCCCGCGATTTCGGGCGGGAACAACCGGATCGATCGCGGCAAGGTGTATCAGATTCCGCCGGCGGATTCACCGTCGTTCTATTTTGACGAGCAACCGGGAACGGAGAAGGTTTCGCTGATCCTGACGCGAACGCCCGAGGAAGATCTGGAGAAGTTGATCTACGCGACCGGCGAGCGAAACAAAGGTAACGGCGACGCCAAGACCATCATGGCGAAGAACGCGACAATCAGCGGAGCGATCATGGGTCACGTTCAGCAGCAGATGCTGTCGCGGGATCTGGTATTCGAGAAAGCGGACGAGAGCGGTCCGGATGGAAAGACGGAGAAAGCGATGTACGTGGCGACGCCCGACACGAGCGCGGGCGCCCGGGTGTTTGTGGATTTGAAACTGATTCACAAGTGAATCACAGCCTGGCGATAGCGCGCGGGGAGATGGAAAAGCGGCGCAAGACGCGGATGAAGGCGGACGAAGACAGCTTCGCGGTGCGCTGAATCTGGCGGCGTTTCCGGAGCAATGCGGGGAGGGCGGCGATAGCGGAACCGTGAGCTTTCAGCACGTACCAGGCAAGGTTCCAGGCGGAGTTCCCTTCTCCGCTGAAGCCGGCGGCCGCTCCGGTGCCTTGCAGCAGATAAAAAAAATGCCACGCGTAGCGCGCCGCTGCGGCGAAAGGCACGGCCAGAAGGATGCGGAGCGGGAAGTTCTTGATCGCGACGAAGAGACGGTTGCGCTCCACGAAGTACGCTTTTAGCGAAGATACACGGCCGGCGGAATGCGAATACCGATGGTCCACGACGGCGCCTGGGGCATAGAGACACCTCCAGCCGGCTCGCAGGGCGCGGAGGCCGAGGTCAGTGTCTTCGCAATACAGGAAGAAATCGGGATCGAAAGCGCCGGTTTGTTCGAGCATGGCGCGCCGATAGAGCGCGGCGGACGCGCTGGGCAGAAGAACCTCGCCGGGCGAGTTGAAGTCCTGGGGATGGCGCGTGTGGCCCCGTTGCTTACTGCTGGCATCGGCGCAGAGGAGCATTCCGGCGGAATCGAGCAGGTCTTCGCCGGCGAGGCGCACCTGCGATGCGCACATTCCGGCGTCGGGTCTCGAGTCCAGGGCTTCCACGAGGGCTTCGAGCCAGCGCGATGATGCAACGGCATCGTCGTTCAAGGTTGCTATGTAAGGTGCGGTTGAGGCGTCGATCGCCTGGTTAATGGCGGCCCCGAAGCCGGTGTTGTGTGTCATATCCAGGATGCGCACGCGGGAGCGCGAGGCGTGGCCTCGTTCGCGGACCAGGCCGCGACCACTGTTATCGATGACGATGATTTCGAAATTGCCGAGCGTCTGGCACGAGAGGGAGTCGAGGCACTCGGAGAGCGCTTGATCCGCTGCCAGGGTGGGAATGGCGACAGTTACGCGCGGCGCGAGCGGCTGGGGATCAGGCACCGACGGGGGTGGCCGCGTGCCCCTCGTAAAGCGGCGCGACATCGGCGATGAGGCCATCGGCCATCACCTGGCCCTGGTCGAGCCAGAGCGCGCGGTCGCAGAGGGTGGTGAGCATGGCGCCCGAGTGGGAAACGAAGAGCAGCGTCTTGCCCGCGTGGCGGAATTCCATGATCTTGTCCAGGCACTTGGTGTAGAAGGCGGCGTCGCCAACGGCTAGTACTTCATCGATGATGAGGATGTCCGGATCGACGTGGACGGCGATGGCGAAGGCGAGCCGCATGACCATGCCCGTGGAATAGGTGCGGAGCGGCTGGAAGATGAAGTCACTGATGCCGGAGAACTCGACAATGGAATCGAAGATCTCCTCGGTACGCTTGCGCGTGAGTCCGAGCAGGGCGGCGTTCAGCCAGAGATTTTCAACGCCGGTGAGATCCCAGTGAAAACCGGAGCCAAGCTCGAGGAGCGCGGCGACGCGGCCGTTGACGGTGACGCGCCCTTCGTTGGGATCGGAGAGGCCGGCGACGAGCCCGAGCAGCGTACTCTTCCCCGCCCCGTTGCGTCCGATCACAGCCAGGCTTTCGCCTTTCTCCACCCTAAAGGAGACATTGCGGAGAGCATAGAAGAGGTTCCGCTCGGTGCGCCGGAGGCGGTCCTGGACATGGCCCAGCAGCAACTTGGCGCCCGCGCCCTGCTTGAATGTCTTCGAAACTCGTTCGAACTCGATCAGAGACATAGGTTACAGATAGTCGTAAAACTTGCGCCGAAGCTGCCGGAAGACGATGAAACCGACGATCAGCGCACTGAAGGAAACAAAAGCGAGGTTTCGGATTGTGGAGAATGACGGCGTGCCGCCTTCGACCAGTATGCGGCGGAGCGCGAACACCATCGCCGAGACGGGGTTGAAATCGTAAATCGGGCGATACCTTTCCGGAACAATTTCGAAACCGTAGAAGATGGGCACGAGCCAGAACAGGACCGCGTTGAAGGATTCCACCAGGTAGCGCACATCGCGTACGAAGACATTGAGCGCGGAGGTGATCAGCGTGAGCCCGCAGACGAAGACAATGAAGAGGCCCCAAATGAGCGGGAGCCAGAACCAGTTCAGGTTGACAGGATTGCCGAAGACGAGGGTCATGAAGAGCAACAACCCGATCTGAATGAACATATGGAGGCAATTGCTGAAGACCGACGCGATGGGAATGATCTCGCGGGGTATGGCAACGCGCTTGACGAAGGCGCTGCCATCGACGATCGAGTTGGTTCCGACTCCCCAGGCGAAACTGAAAAAATTGAAGGGTACGAGGCCGCAAAGGATGCGAACCGGGTAATTGGGCTGCGGGCTCTTGAAGATCTGCGTCACGACGAACGTCAGGACACCCATGGTGACGAGCGGATTCAGCAAGGACCAGAACACGCCTAGCGACATGTTACGGTAGCGGATCTTAAAATCCTTCTGCATCAGATTCGAAAGCAGAAAGAAATAGTCCCCCCCCCAAGCGCGATTTTTCATAGCGATGCTTTTGACATAATCTTTTAGGCTATCCGATGGGCGCGGGTTGAGGCAAGCGCGACCGCAACTATAGCGCCAGCGCCTTCGGACAATTCGCCTCCATTCCCCGGGACCTGGAATAAAATCTACGGCTCGAACCTCGCTACCGGCACGCCCGGTTGGAGCGGCCGCGACTTCAACGGCGTGAACGCTCCCACCTCGCTCGGCGGCACAAAGGTGACAAATTGGCGGCCAACCCGCCTTTATCGACTACATCAACCCTGGTCAGGTGAACGCGCAAGCGCCCTCCAATGTCGGCACCAGCCCCACCCGTTAATTGTACCCACAGCCGCTGGCACGAGCAGCGTATTCCCCATGACGGTTACCGCCGAGCAGCCCGGCCTGCTGGCCCCGACCTTCTTCAGCGTCGGAGGAAAGCGGTACGTCGCTGCGCTGTTTTCTGATGGTGCGACTTACGCGCTTCCTCCAGGCGTCATCGCAGGCGTGCCGTCCCGGCGCGCATTGGCGGGAGATGCGATCACCCTCTACGGCCATCGGCTTCAGCCCGGTAACACCAAATATTTCGGCGGGCTAGATCGTTCAGCAGACCAATACGTTGTCTCTGCCGCTACATATTTCGTCGGACAGACTGAAGCGACCGTTACATTCGCAGGGCTGGCCCCCAGCGCGCTAGGCCTTTCCCGGCAGCGACACGGTGCCATTGACATTGAATCTCGGGGGAATTTCCGCACCGCTGAGGTTGTACATTGCGGTTCAATAGGGCGGCTCGGCCCGCACGTGTAAGGTTCCGGGTCGGGACCACGTCGTCCGGATTTGCATCCGGCCTGAGTGCCAGAATTATTCTGTTTTGTGACTCTTTCTTGAGAGCCGTATTGCCAACAGCGTCATCGTTCCTGCTAACAGCATACCGATCCCTGTCGGTTCCGGTGTCATTGTCCACACGCCAGGGTCGCCAACTCCAGCGAAAACATTAAAGGGAATAGTCGGGTTAGGGTCTAGGAAGAGTGTGTTGGCGGTGAAATCAGTCGGGCATCCCCTGTCAGACGAAGGCGGGGCATAGTAAGCAGCGCCGTCACAGGGGGTGCCGGGCCCCCATGTATTCATGGCGAATGCGTACGAACTACCAGCATAGGGACGCTCCCCAACTGCAATGGTCCAGTTGCTGATAGATCCTTTCGCGTCCGTGTATAGATTGATTAACCCTGTATCCGATCCGGTCAGCGTACGCACTCCATCGCTGACTGTCCACCCTAGAAGGTCTGGCCCCAAGTATGCGGCGTTGAATGCTACAGAACTGTTTCCGGGAATAGCCTGGGCGAGAGTTATTGTGGCTGTGATCCGCGTGGGATTCGCTGGCCACAATCCGTATTGGGACGTGAAAGCATTACCCACGTATTTGTACACAGAAAGATCTGCATGCGCGAATGGGGCGGCACAAGAGAGGAAGAACAGCGCTGGCAAGAGCCGTAACGTGATCATCGGTCTAGTTTGCGCCACTTGAACTCTTGGCGCAAGCAACCTACAAAGATTTGTGACCCGAATGATAAGCCGCTGAACAGGTGCTGACGGAAGCCCGAGGTCCAATCCAACAGAAAGGAGGTGAACAAGATTGGCAACTAATCCCCCAGCAGTCGATAGTCACCGTAACGGAGCAGTCACCGACCGTTCGCGGGTCTACAACCCGCCTTATAATTGCTGGACGAAACGCGATGCTGAAACCGGCAGGTTTATGGATCAGCGGGCAAAACCAGATACGCCTTTCAGTGGCGTTCGTAAAGAGAAGTACTATACCGCGGCGTGGCGGCGGCGCGGAAGGGGTAGAGCGATCATGTTATCTTGGTCGCGCCGACCATGTCCGCGCCCTTAAAGAAGCTACGCAACTCTTCCGTTCCCTTAAGTGAGAACCCGCATCTTGTCAGGTGGGTGGAAAAGATGGCCAACCTGACAAAGCCCGCCTCGGTGCACTGGGTCTCGGGATCGCAGGAAGAACACGACTTGTTGTGCCAGCAGATGATGAACGCAGGCACATTCATCAAGCTGAACCAGGAGCTTTGGCCCGGTTGTTATTACGCCCGATCGAATCCAACCGACGTGGCGCGGGTGGAGGACCGGACATACATCTGTTCGTTGTCAAAGGATACGGCCGGCCCGACCAACAACTGGGTGAATCCGTTCGAGATGCGCAAGAAGCTGAAAGCGCTGTTCAACGGGTCCATGCAGGGCCGAACGATGTATGTGCTGCCGTTCAGCATGGGTCCGATCGGGTCGCCGATGTCCCAGATCGGCGTGCAGCTCACGGATTCGCCCTACGTGGTGGTGAGCACGCGCATCATGGCGCGCATCGGACTGCCCGTGTTTAAAGAGATCGATAAGGACGTAAAGCGGGTGGTGCCTTGCATGCATACCCTAGGCGCGCCGCTCGGTCCGGGCAAGAAAGACGTGTCGTGGCCATGCAATCCGGAGAAGTACATCGTGCATTTCCCGGAGACGCGGGAGATCTGGTCTTACGGATCGGGCTATGGCGGCAACGCGCTGCTGGGCAAGAAATGCTTCGCGCTGCGAATCGCGAGCAACATGGCGCGCGACGAAGGCTGGATGGCGGAGCACATGCTCATCCTGGGCTTGGAGAATCCGCAGGGCGAGAAGACCTATATGGCCGCGGCGTTCCCGAGTGCTTGCGGCAAAACCAATCTGGCGATGCTGATTCCCCCAGAGGCTTTCAAAGGGTGGAAGGTTTGGACGGTGGGGGACGATATCGCATGGATCAAACCGGATGCCGAGGGGCATTTGCGGGCGATCAACCCGGAGGCCGGTTTTTTCGGCGTGGCGCCGGGAACTTCGGCGAAAACGAATCCGAACGCGATGGCGACGCTATCGCGGAACACCATTTTCACCAACGTAGCTTTGACGCCCGCGGGCGGGGTTTGGTGGGAAGGCATGACGGACGAGCCGCCGGCCGAATGTCTGGACTGGCAGGGGAACAAATGGACTCCGGAGATCGCGAAGCAGACCGGGGCGAAGGCGGCGCACCCCAACGCGCGGTTCACGGCGCCGGCCTCCCAATGCCCTACCATCGACCCGGCGTGGGAGGACCCGACCGGTGTGCCGTTAAGCGCACTCGTGTTCGGCGGCCGGCGCGCTTCCACGATACCGCTGGTGTATCAGGCTTTCAATTGGAGCTCCGGAGTGTATGTGGGCGCGACGATGGGGTCGGAGACCACGGCGGCTGCGGCCGGGGCCGTGGGCCAGGTGCGCCGCGACCCTATGGCCATGCTCCCCTTCTGCGGCTATCACATGGGAGATTATTTCCGGCACTGGCTCAAGATGCAGCGCACGCTGAGCGAGACGCCGAAGATTTTCCACGTGAATTGGTTCCGAAAGGATAAGGACGGGAAGTTTCTGTGGCCCGGCTTCAGCGAAAACATGCGCGTGCTCAAGTGGATCGCGGACCGGGTGCGAGGGCGGGCCCTGGGTAAGGAAACGTCGATCGGCTGGATGCCGCGCTATAGCGATATGGACTGGAATGGACTGGACTTCTCGAAGGATCGGTTCGACCAGGCCCAGGCTTTCAATCCGTCCGAGTGGCGGCGCGAGGTGATCGGTCATGAGGAGTTGTTTATCATGCTGCACGATCATCTTCCGCCCGAGATGATTTATGAGCGCGAGTTGCTGATCTGCCGGTTACAGACCGATGCTTAGACGGATGTTTAGACGGATGCCCAGAGGGTTCATGCTTAGAATCGCTGTTTTCAGTGTTTCTGCAGCCTCCATGGCATTGGCGCAGAATTCGTTGACGCCGGACGAGAAGAAAGCGGGCTGGATCCTTCTGTTTGACGGAAAGTCAATGGATGGGTGGAGGCCCGCCGGAGCTGCCTGGACCATCGAAGACGGGTGCCTGAAGGCTCAGAAGAAACCGCTTCTCACGGAAGACCTATTTACAAAGCGGACCTTCCGCGACTTCGAATTCAGTTTCGAATGGCGCATTTCGCCCGCGGGGAACAGCGGAATCAAGTACCGGATACAGAAGCATTTGTATCTGCTGCCGGACACCGATCTTCCGAAAACACGGTTCGAAACGCGGGTGGAACAGAGTTTTCTGAAGCCGGTAACGGAGCGCCCCGTACGAGGCCAGGACTACGTCATCGGCTTCGAGTACCAGATGACCGACGACAGCACCAATCCTGACGCGAAGGGCAACGGGAAGCATACCGCTGGGGCCCTCTACGATATGGTCGCGCCCGCAAGCGCCGCATCGCGGCCGGTGGGCGAGTTCAACCAGTCGCGGATCGTGGTGCGTGGAAACCATGTCGAGCACTGGCTCAACGGCGTGAAGGTGGTCGATTCGAGCCTGGATTCTCCAGACGCTCTGGCCGGGATTCAGAAGCGGTGGGCGGCCAGTCCGCACGTGCGGGATTTGCTGGCGAACCAGCCGGTGAAGGATTGCCCGATCTCGTTGCAAAACCACGGTGATGATGCGTGGTTCCGCAACATCAAAATTCGAGAGCTCGATAAATAAGATCGCGCGCTAGCGCGGGATTGTATTCGCAAGGCGCTCAGCGAGTAAGGCGCCGAGTACGCTGTGTCCCTCTACATTGAGGTGTCCGTAGTTGCGGGGCGTGTTGAAGAAGCCATGCAGGCATTTGCCAGTTCTCAGCGCGTAGTCGGCCAGGACGGGCGCTGCTTGAATGTGCGGGATGTTCTCGCGTTCGGCAAACCGGATGAGACGCGAATCGGCGTAATAAAGGTCCGGTGAATTGAACCTGGCGCGGAAAGCTTCCCGGCCTTTCGGATCCGGATCCACCTGAGCCGGGTAATCGAGAGTCACCATCCAGAAAGGTACGTGCCGGGACGCGCAGAGGTCTCGAGTCAGAGCGATTGTGCGTTCGGAAATGTTCCACGCCTTCTCGACCGCGGGCAGCCGGGGCGGAAACAACGAACGCTCGTAGAAATCATCCGGAAGCGGCTGTTTCACATGGAATCGCCGCGCCCAAATATCAGCCATATCGGATACCGTGCGGTCTGCTGTCAGATAAAGAAGGGCGAGGTCCAAATGATTCTCAAGATCCAGAAGTTTGGGTTCCCGAGCTGAATCGAGCCAGTAAGCCGGCGGAGGATCGTACAATTCCAGGCGGCCGTCGCGCTCCATGAAGTAGGGGTAAGGGGATTCGTTGACGCAAGTTTCGCGCGTGCTGTTGAGAATGGCATTGGTCAGGGAGACGGCTTGGACTACCAGATCCGGTTGGTACGCGAATACATCGTCACGCAGCGTGAGATATTGTTGGGCCAAGCCGTAATTCGGCACGCCGAAATTCAGCACTTCGACGTTCCCGGTTTGACCGGCAAGGGCCCGCTCTGCAACCTGAGTTAAGGTTTGTTCACCTCGGACCTGCTCGCCTATGACGCTTGAATCGCCGATGACAGCGATACGAAATACCCCGGGGTGAGGAGCGGGAACGCGCTCGCGGTCCCGATATCCGCGCCTGTTGATGGTAACGAACGTCTGTCCTTCCGTGAGATACCACGCTCCGGCGAGAGGGCGCAGCCGGAAGCCGCGCGTCTGGTCCCGCATAAACAGAGATCCTTCGACTTTAAGATCAGCCAGGTGAAGGGAACCTTCGAAAGCAGCGGTCCAGATCGCAAGGATCGCAGCTACGATGAGCAGGTCGCGACCGATCGACAAGCGTCTTTCCTGGGGTTGCATTCGAGCGGGCGGGGTCTCTTCACGATTTTTGCAAATACTTCGGGAGACGACAATAAGTACGCGCCTGCTGCGATAATTGCGAGAGTGGCGCCATGCCACAGGGGGACCATAGACAGAAATGCCGATAGGAGACGTGGAAGCAGCGCTCTACAAGAAGCCAGCCGCCGTTTTCCTTGCGAAGACATTCGGCGCAAAGGGCCTGCATGACCATCTACGGATCGCGCCGTTGGTAAAGTACGCTTCGAAGCATTATCGCGGCCGTAACCTGCGGGTTCTGGAAATCGGCTGCGGTGAAGGATGGTGTCTCTTTGAGCTGGCGAAAATCCTTGGATCGAGGATGCGCGGAGAGGGATACGACTTCGATTCCGGAGATATAGCAATAGCGCGCCGCATCGCAGCGGCGCGATTTCCGCAGATCACATTTCATTGCGAGGACGCCACCAAGCTCGCGGACATGGGTGAAGTCTTCGACGTGGTCCTGTTCATGGATTTCCTCGAGCACGTTGAGAATCCGGCGTCGATCATTAGAAATGTTTCGCCCTGCCTGAGAAAGGGCGGCGAGATCGTCGTTTCCGTTCCAACTCCGCGCTATCCCGCCGTTTTCACCCGTGAAATGCATGAACGAATCGGACACGTTTTGGATGGCTACACCGAAGAAACCTTGCGTGCGCTCTTTCCCGCTGAATTCGAGCTTGCGCTTTTGTCGCGCAATACCGGTGTGCCTGCTCAATACGGATGCTGGATACAGGCCAGGCTACCCCGCTTGCCTAAGATGATGGCATGGGCAGGGAGCATCCTGCTGACATCCGTCTTTCGTAGATTGGATTGGTTCAATGGCAGCAGCTCCGCCTCTTTGTTCGCCGTATTTAAGAAGTCATAAGCGCACTAAACAACGATGTTAGAATCCAAATTTAGCTGCCCGCGAAGATAGCCTTGATTTCCAAGAACACACCAGATCTGGATTACAGCCGTCTTGCCCGCGCAGGCAGAAAGCTCGTAACGAAGGGGTCAAATCAGAACGCGCGGATAGCGATTCTGTCGGACGCCGCAACGCAGCAGTTCGTTCCGCTGTTGAAGGCCTTGTTCCATGACAACGGGGTGAACGCGGAGATCTATGAGGGCGCGTTCGACGCGATCGAAATGGAAACGTTCGACCGTTCCTCGGGGTTATACCAATTCCAGCCGGGCGTCGTCGTGCTGGCGAACTGCGCGCAGGCTTTGCGGAGCCGCTATTACCAGCACGGCGGAGCCGGTTTTCCGGAGGCGGCCACCGAACGGATGCTACGTATCTGGGACGCGCTGGGGAGGCATTGTGCGGCGTGCGTGGTCCAGTGCAATTATCCGCTTCCGTACGAGCGCCAGTTTGGCAACTACGACCTCAAAGTGGCGCATTCTCTCTATGCGAGCGTAGCGGCGATCAACATGAACATCGCCCAATGTGTCCGCGAGCGCGCCAACGTGTTGGTTTGCGACGTGGAAGGCATCGCGTCCTACGCAGGCCGAAAGAACTGGTACGACGACCGGCTCTGGAACATGACCAAGGCATTCTGCCAACTCGATCACCTGCCGCAAGTGGCGCAGGCGCTTGTGGAAATGACGCTTCCCACGATGGGGCGCGTCGTGAAATGCGTGGTGCTGGATCTCGACAACACATTGTGGGGCGGCGTGGTGGGCGATGACGGGCCGCTCGGAATCTCGATCGGCGCGCACGGAGATGGCGAAGCTTTCTTTCACTTCCAGCACTACCTGCTTTCGCTCAAGCGCCGCGGAATTCTCCTGGCCGTCTGCAGCAAGAATGACCACGAAAATGCGGTGCGCCCCTTTGTGGAGAATCCGGAAATGGTTCTGAAGCGGCAGGACATCACGATGTTCGTCGTGAACTGGGAGAACAAGGCGGACAACATACGGAAGATCCGGGACACGCTCGAGATCGGCCTGGACTCCATGGTGTTCCTGGACGACAATCCGTTCGAGCGGAATCTGGTTCGGCAATTCCTGCCGGACGTGATCGTGCCGGAAATGCCGGAGGATCCGGCCGACTATGTGCGTGCGATTTCGGAATTGAATCTTTTCGAAACAAGCTCTTTTTCAGCGGAGGATCTCGCGCGTTCCGAGCTTTATAAGCAGGAAGCCGGCCGGCGGGAGGTGCAGAGCACCTATTCGAACATAGACGAATATCTAAGGTCGCTCGAGATGCAGATCGAAGTGGCACGGTTCCACAAGGCGAAGATTCCAAGAATCGCGCAGCTGATCCAGCGAAGCAATCAGTTCAACCTGACAACCCACCGCTACAACGAAGGGGACTGCGAAAAGATGATGCTCGACACCGAGGGCTGCGTGCCGCTCTACGCAAGCCTGCGGGACCGGTTCGGCGACCATGGATTGATATCGATCGTGATTCTCCGGATCAAGCCCGACGTGCTGGAGATCGGCGACTGGCTGATGAGCTGCCGCGTCCTGGCGCGCGGGGTAGAACATTTCCTGATGACGCGCGTGGTGGAACTCGCGAGAGAAAAGGGGCTGACGCGGATCACCGGCGAGTACATTCCGACGGCAAAAAATGCCATGGTGAAAGATTTCTTCGCGCAGTTCGGATTCGAAAAAACGGCGGAGCAGGACGGCGCAAGCAAGTGGCATCTGGACCCGGCGCCATACCAGGCGCGCACTATCTACATCACCGAAGGCGATTGAGACCACATGGACCGGCAGACCCTAAGACAACGCATGAATGCGATTTTCCAGGACATCTTCGACGATCCATCGCTCCAGGTCAGCGATGACATGACCGCGGCGGACGTGGAGGGCTGGGATTCTCTTTCGCATATCAACCTGATTGTGGCGGTCGAGAAAGCCTTCAAGATCAAGCTGACCACGGCAGAGGTCAGGAGCTTGAATAACGTGGGCGACTTCATCTCCCTGGTCGAGAGGAAGGCCGCGTAGACAGGCCCCGACTTTTGGATTTCACAAGCTTCAAATTCTGCATCTTTCTTACCGTTGTCGGGGTGGCTTACCGCCTGGCGCCGGCGAGGTTTCGGGTCGGGCTGATCCTGGCCGCTTCCTACGCGTTTTACTGGACCTGGAGCGGTTCCCTGGCGACTCTGATGCTCGCGGCAACTGCCTGCGCCTACATTGCCGCCAGACGCATACAAACAGCGCAGAACGACTCAGCAAAGCGCTGGACGATGTTTGCGGCGGTGTCTGCATTTGTGGCGCTGCTCGCGATTTTCAAAACGACCTTCCTCTGGCGCGATATTTTCAAGCACGATCTCCTGATCCCGCTCGGGATTTCGTACTACACATTCAAGCTCATCAGTTATGTGGTGGACGTGTACTGGGGCAAGATGCGGGCGGAGAAGAGCTTTCTCGCCCTCGCCTCCTATGCATCGTTCTTTCCCCAAATCGTTGCGGGACCGATCCAGCGGAGCGAAAGCTTCCTGGAGGAGATCCATCGCGCGCCCGCGGCGCGTCTTCCGGATGTGATGACGGGGGTGCAGCGTATTCTACTCGGCTACTTCAAGAAGTTTGTGGTGGCCGACAACTTGGAGACTCTGGTGAATTTCGTCTACGGCCACGTGTATGGCCGGGGCACTCCGTTGGCGCTCGGGTTCTATGCGTACCCGCTCCAACTGTACGCGGATTTCGGCGGCCTGACAGACATAGCGGTAGGGTCGGCCCTGGTGCTGGGCATTGAAACGCCCGAGAACTTCTACGCACCTTTCGCAGCGCACAACATCAGCGAGTACTGGCGCCGTTGGCATATCAGTCTCACTTCGTGGCTGACAGACTATGTATTCACTCCTCTACGAATGGCGACGCGCAATTGGGGAAATGTCGGCTTAATCTTCAGCCTGACGGTCAATTTGGTACTGATCGGAGTTTGGCACGGCGTGCGGTGGGAATTTGCCTTATTCGGCCTGCTTCACGCGTTCTATCTGTCCGTGGATGCTCTCAGCGCCCGATGGCGAAAGCGCTTTTACAAAGCGCATCCAAGTACCGATCGGGCGATGAACTGGATTGGACCCGTCGTGACGTTCCATTTGGTGGCGATCGGCGCGGTATTCTTCCGGGGCGAGCGCGTTTCCGACATTTTTTACCTTCTGGGACACCTGGGTAGCGGTATCCGTTTTCCTTCGGCTGAGTTCAGAGGACTGATGGATGTTTCGGGGCGTTCGATACTAATCGGCTTCGGCGGATATGTCCTGCTGGAAATCGCAGATTATTTTCGACGCCGTAACCGACGCGGCGAGTTGGTCGAGTCACTGCCGCGCTGGGGGCGCTGGTCAGTCTATTCATGCACCGCCGTCACCGTGGTGTTTGTGATTATGTTGCTGCTGGCGGGAGGCGAGAGCCGCAATCCGTTCCTTTATGCGATTTTTTGACATGGAAGACGGGGGATGCCAGTTACAATCACCTCATGATCCGATTGCAAACGGTTTTGGACTCGTGGCGCAAGATTCGTGAGGACACGGCCCAAGGCGTCAGCGATCTTCCGGAAGCGGCGATGGACGAAATTCTGGTAGAGGGATGCATGAGCTTTCGCGAGACGGCCTTCCACATCCTGGAAGTGAGTCACTGTGTTACGGGCGCGATACTGGCTGGAGTGGACGATATGGCCGTTCCGAACCGGCGCGAACTCCTCGATCGGTATAAGATGCACCTTCCGGACAGCCCTTCCGGTGAAGATCTGGCGGAGGCGCTGCTGGAGAGCATGCGTGACCGGACAGCAACGTTCCAGGAGCAGCCCGTCGAATTTTGGGCGGGGGAAATCACGAGGTTCGACGGCCAGCGCGTGACGCGCCTGGAGATGCTGCAGTTTCTGAAGGAGCATGAACTGACGCATCGCTCCCAGCTCTTCATGTTCCTGCGGCTGAAGGGGATCGTACCACCCACCACGCGCCGCCGCGAAGCGGCTCGGCGGCAACCGGCGTAAAATCCCGGGTTTCGATCGGGAAAATACAACCTGCCTGCCAAAAGTGTCGTATAAAGAAAGTAAATTTCGGAGAGAGACTCCAGGAGAAAAATATGGTTACCTGCCCCGCTTGTGACGGTGCGATTGACGTGGACGAAGAAGAAGTAGACGAAGGCGACACGCTGAGTTGCGATGAGTGCGGCGCGTCGCTGAAGGTGCTGGGCAAAGACCCGCTCGAGCTAGAATCGGCCGACGACGCGGATGAGGATGAGGACGAAGACGATCTGGACGATGACGAGGACGACGAGGAGGAAGAAGAGGAAGAAGAAGAGGACGAATGGAAGTAAGGAAACCCACCTTGCCACCCCGCCGTCTCAGTGGCTGGAGGTTTCTCCCATGAAGCCATTGATACGGCGAACGGTGGTTGCGGTGTTGCTGCTGGCGCTGGTTCCGGCGGCTCTGCTCGCGGGCCAGAAGAAAAACGAGGATTCGAGCAGCAGGTCCGTGCAGGGGACAATCTCCAACGCGGCGGGTGATGCTGTGGCCGGTGCGGTGGTCCAACTGAAGAACACCAAGACGCTCCAGATCCGGTCGTTCATCACGAAGGAGCAGGGCGAATACTATTTCAACAGCCTGAGCCCCGACGTGGATTATGAACTTCACGCAATGATGAGCGGAGCCTCAAGCCCCACCAAGACGCTCAGTTCGTTCGACAGCCGGAAACAGGCGATTATCAATCTCAAGCTGGACAAATAACCGTGCGACCGGGTCTGCCGTCTGCAGTGCTGGCTTCCGCCCTGGCGTTTGCCTGGCAAGGCGCCGCGGCGACTGGCATCGGCAACGCTCAGATCACGGTTGTGGCCTTTATTTCGGCGCGCTGCCCCATTTCCAATGCCTATGGCGACAGGCTGCAAGCGATTTACTCGGATTATGAGAACAGTGGCGTGCGGTTCTTGTTTCTAAATCCCAACGTGAATGAGAGCGGGGCCGAGATTGCGGCGAACGCCCATCGGCACGGATTCACCTTCCCCGTAGCGCAGGATCGCAACAGCGAGATGGCATCGAAGTTGGGCGCCGAGTTTACGCCCGAAATCTACGTGCTGGACAAGGATGGCGCGGTCCGCTACCACGGAGGTATTGACGATGCCCAGAATCCGGCGCGCGTAAAGACGCAGAGTTTGCGCGCTGCGCTCGATGCCGTCCTGGCCGGGAACCCGGTTACGGCGCCAGTCACGAAGGCTTTCGGCTGCACGGTCAAGCGTCCGCGGCATGATCAGTAGAGCGGTGCTGCTTTGCCTGTTGGCTGGCGCGTCGTTAAAGCCGATAGATGAGCCTGGCTACCGCGCGCTGATCGCGTCCCAAAAGAACAAAGTGCTGTTGGTGGACTTCTGGGCGACATGGTGCGAGCCGTGCCGCGC